>CANEEJ010000020.1 GCA_947426525.1 uncultured Clostridium sp.
AAAAACAAAATGACGAAAAAGCAAAATACGAAACACAAGAAGCAGTTATGAAAGCAGTTTGTGAAAACGTAGAAGTAGAAATTCCATCTGGAATGGTAGAAATTGAAATTGAAAACATGTTAAAAGATATTGAACAAAGATTATCTTATCAAGGATTAAAATTAGAACAATATCTTCAAATGATGGGAAAAACAGAAGAAGATATGAAAAAAGAATATGAACCTCAAGCAATTGAAGGAATTAAATCAAGATTAACTTTAGAAGCAGTTATCAAAGCTGAAAAAATAGAAGCAACAGAGGAAGAAGTAGATGAGAAATTAAAAGAAATGGCTAAAAACTACGGAAAAGAAAATGATGAAGAATTCTTAAAAAATGAAAATGTAAGAAAATACATCAAAGAAGGATTAACATCAGAAAAAGCCATGGATTTCTTAGTAAAAAATGCAAAAATAAAATAATAAAGAGCAGAAAGGTTGGGGTATAAAATTAAGAAATTAAATTTTTACTCAAACCTTTTGATGTTTTTTGGGACGGGGTCAAAAAACATCGCCAATTACAAAAAAATCAAATATTACAAAGAAAGAAAATTAAAGTGATGTTTTTTGACCCCGTCCCAAAAAACATCAAAGGAGGAAATTTATGTTAGAAAGAAATAGTTTAGTACCTTATGTAGTAGAGCAAACAAGTAAAGGAGAAAGATCTTACGATATTTTTTCAAGATTATTAAAAGATAGAATTATATTTTTAGGAGAAGATGTAAATCCAACTACATCTAGTCTAATCATAGCTCAATTATTATTCTTAGAATCAGAAGATCCAGACAAAGACATCAATTTATATATCAATTCACCAGGTGGTTCTATTACCGATGGAATGGGAATTATAGATACGATGAATTACATCAAATGCCCAGTTTCTACTATATGTGTAGGAATGGCAGCAAGCATGGGAGCAGCATTATTGGCTGCTGGAGAAAAAGGAAAAAGATTTGCAACACCAAATGCAGAAATTTTAATTCATCAACCATTAATCGGTGGTGGCGGAATTTCAGGGCAAGCAACTGAAGTTAAAATTCATGCAGACCATTTAGTAAAAACAAGAGATAAATTGAATAAATTCTTAAGTGATAGAACAGGTCAAAGTATTGAAACAATCCAAAAAGATACCGAAAGAGATAACTATATGACAGCAGAAGAAGCTTTGAAGTATGGATTAATAGATGGTATTATGGATAAAAGACAATAAATTTGAAAATATTAAGTGAATGAAAAGAGATTAAAAAGGGAGAAAGTAAAAGATGGCAAAAAATGACACACCGAAAAGTGTAAGATGCTCTTTTTGTGGAAAAGCGCAAGAGAATGTAAGAAAGATAGTAGCTGGACCAGGTGTATACATTTGTGATGAATGTGTAGACTTATGCAACAGTATTATAGAAACAGAAGTGTATGAGGATGAAAAAGCAGGATACACATTAAATGAATTAAATGATATTCCAAGCCCAAAACAAATAAAACAAGTATTAGATGATTATGTTATTGGGCAAGAAGAAGCTAAAAAAACATTATCAGTAGCGGTATATAATCATTATAAAAGGGTAGCACATGAAGAAAATGCTGATAAAGATGATGTAGAAATTCAAAAAAGTAATATTTTATTGTTAGGACCAACAGGCTGTGGAAAAACACTATTGGCAAGAACCTTAGCTAAAATACTAAATGTACCATTTGCAATCGCAGATGCTACTACCTTAACAGAAGCAGGGTATGTTGGGGAAGATGTGGAAAATATCTTATTAAAACTAATTCAAGCAGCAGATGGAGATATTCAAAAAGCAGAAAAAGGAATTATCTATATTGATGAAATTGATAAAATAACAAGAAAATCAGAAAATCCATCTATCACAAGAGATGTAAGTGGAGAAGGTGTGCAACAAGCATTATTAAAAATAATTGAAGGAACGGTTGCGTCTGTACCACCACAAGGAGGAAGAAAACATCCAAACCAAGAATTAATCCAAATTAACACAGAAAATATCTTAATTATATGTGGAGGAGCTTTTGAAGGTTTAGAAGACATTATAAAAAATAGAACAGGAGAAAAAGCAATTGGATTTGGAAGTCAAATCAAAAGTAAGAAAGAAATCAAACAATATGAAATCTTCCAAGAATTATTGCCACAAGATTTATTAAAATTTGGCTTAATTCCAGAATTTATAGGAAGATTACCAATTATAGCGACTTTAAAAGAATTAGATAAGGAAGCTTTGGTAAAAATATTGGTAGAACCTAAAAATGCACTAATCAAACAATATCAAAAATTGTTCCAAATTGATGATGTAGAATTAGTTTTCGAACAAGAAGCTGTTGAAGCAATTGTTGATAAAGCAATTGAAAGAAAAACAGGAGCAAGAGGATTACGCTCTATTATTGAAGAAATTATGAGAGATATCATGTATGAAATACCATCTAATCCTAACATTGAGAAATGTACTGTAACAAAAGAAACAGTATTAAATGGGGCAGAACCTCAAACTGTTCTTAATGAACAAAGAACAGTACGAAAACCAGTAGTAAGAAAAAAAAGACAAGTGCCAGAGAGCCAAAATGAAAAAGAAACAGCCTAAAACTGTTTCTTTTTATGTTATAGTGTCTATGCAATCGCTTTAGTGGCTTTGACAATTGAATAAAAAAGTAATATAATAGACAAAGTAAACATAAAGCAACTAAAAAATCTTGAATTCTAATTAGAAGGAGGATAATACAATGAGTTTATATTTCAAAAATGAAGATTACAAAAAAAGAGCACTAGAAGACGCTAAAGAGAAACCAAAAAGTCACCACTCAGTTGAAGATGCTTTCTTTTTACTAATTAAAGATGCAGCCAAAGAAGACTTAATGAATCTGTGTCAATTAGTTCAAACCTATTATCGGTCAACCATATCATTGGAAGAATGCTATCAATTAACCCAAGGAATAGGAAATGAACAGATAGAATTTAATAAAGAAGTGCAATCTGTTATTTACAATTGTGCCTATCAATGTTTGGAAGAGGGAAAATCATTAGGAAACAAAACCATTAAAGAAGGAAAGATTAATACAAGTAATTGGATGGGGCATTGCCTATGGGAAGGCAAAGTAGCAGGAGAGTTGGCGGCTGAAATAGGATTAGAGGTTTCGAAAGCACAAAAACTTGGAATTTTGCATGACTATGGAAGAAAAATATCCCAAAATGTAAATCATATTACAACAGGATATGAGGAGCTAAGTGACAAAGGTTGGACAGAGGAAGCGATTGGAAGTTTAACGCATTCTTTTTTAGCGGGAGGTAGATGTGCTTGGAACGACTCTCCAGAGCCTGGATTTTATGTGGATGAAGAAGGAGAACCACATTGGGAACCAGGAACACAAAAAGATGATGTAACTATTTTTTTGGAAAACTATGAATTTACAAAATATGATGAAATTTTGAATATTGCGGATTTAATGGCGACCAGTAAAGCAATCGTTTCTCCAGCAGAGAGGATAGCAGACATTGCAACAAGAAGAAAAGAATTTGATCCAAAGAATCGTTTGTATTTTTTAGCAGAGCTGACAAACAAACTAATAGAACTGTTAGAACAAATCGGTGGTACAGTTCCAAACGATATGCTTGAAAAAGTGAAAGCTAAAAAAGGAGTAACATTGGAAGAGATTACAACGAAATTCGAAAGAGCATCAGAAATCTTTTTTGATGAATATCAAAAAAGATGGAATTATAGTAAATAATGATAGACCTCTATTAAAGTGAATTTAACTTTAATAGAGGTCTATTGTACTTATTACTTTATTAAATTAAAATTCCATTGCTAGCAGTCAAAGAAAGAATAATACCACCAACGATAGCAATTACAAGCACAACGATAAGTTGAACTAAAAGAGACAATCCAAAGAATTTCCAAAAGGAATTACTAGAATGTTCATAAATTTTGTAATACATCCAAACAATAATAGCTGCTAAAATAGCATAAAAAATTAATGCCATAAAAAATACAGAGAATCCATTTTGAATAACAGCAAATAAAACATAAATTGTAGTATAAATTGCCCAAGTTATTTTATATTCAAACCTCTCACAACATTTGTACATAATAAAGATAGCTATAATAGATTCTATAATAGATAGCATATCAAAATCCCCCTTTCTTTTGTTTATTTTATCAAACCATAAGTGGGAAAAAAAGTCAAGAAAAAGTAGAAAAAAGCATATAGTTTACAAAGGAGGAAATAAGATGAAATATAAAGAATACGACAGAGGAGCGACAATAGAATATGCTAAAAAATGGGCACTAGCAAGAAATCCTAAATATTATAATTTTGATTATGTAGGAGGAGACTGTACCAGTTTTGCCTCCCAATGCATTTATGCTGGATGTAAGGTTATGAATTATACCAAAGACTATGGATGGTATTATAACAATGGAAATAATAAATCACCATCTTGGAGTGGTGTTGAATATCTATATCAATTTTTAACCAATAATAAAGGAATAGGTCCACAAGCAATTGAAACAACACAAAACAAAATAGAAATAGGAGATATTGCACAATTATTATTTGATGGAGAAAAATTCGAGCATACTTTAGTAATTGTTAAGATAGAAAATAGATTTAGTTTCCGAAGCATAAAAATTGCTTCTCATACATTTGATAGTTTTGAAAAGCCAATCTCAGAATATACTTTTCAAAAAATTAGATGGTTACACATAGAAAGAGTAGGGATTTAAGAGAAAATTAAGTTTTTCTCTATTTTTTATTCATAAAATATATGATATACTAAAGAAGAAAAGAAAGGGATGAAAAGAAAATGTACAATATATTGGTAGTAGATGATGACAAAGAGATTGTAGGAGCCATCGAAATCTATTTGAAAAAAGAAGGATATCATATTATAAAAGCGTATAATGGCAATCAAGCCTTAGAAATAATAAAAGAAAACGAAATTCATCTTGTCATATTAGATATTATGATGCCAGAAAAAGATGGAATGGAGACATTAGAAGAAATAAGAAAAGACAAAAGTATACCAGTTATTTTGTTGTCAGCAAAATCAGAAGACTATGATAAAATTGGGGGATTAAACTCTGGAGCAGATGATTATATTACAAAACCATTTAATCCACTTGAATTAATTGCAAGAGTTAACTCGAATTTAAGAAGATATGTAAAACTAGGAGCATTAGAAAATAGCAATAACAGTAAAATATATCAAACAGGAGGATTGGAAATTAATGACGAAACTAAAAAAGTAACAGTAGACGGAAAAGAAGTAAAACTAACAGCAACAGAATATAACATTTTAAAATTCCTACTAGAAAACAAAGGAAAAGTATACTCCATTCCTGAAATTTACGAAAGTGTATGGAAAGAAGAAGGATTTGGAGCAGAGAATATCATAGCAGTACACATTAGGCACATAAGAGAAAAAATCGAAATTAATCCGAAAGATCCTAAATATTTAAAAGTAATATGGGGCGTTGGTTACAAAATTGAAAAAGAATAGCGAAAGAGGGATTAGGGGGACGTCCCTTAAAATCCCTGCTAAAAAGGAGGAAAAGGAAATGGAAAAAGTGAGAAATTCCAATGGATTAAAATGGCTATGTTATATTCTAATACCAGTATTAGTTGCTATTTTACGGACTTAGTATCTTTCACATGGCTTTTTTGAATGAATTTGGAAGAGAAAAAGAAGAAACAGAATACATACAAACCGAGAATTTTGCTAATAATTATTTATATTTTTTTATTAGTAAGATAAATGAATGTAAAACCAATAGAAGAGACCAATATTTTTCAGAATTAGAAGATGAAAATGGAAAGATATATTGCTATTTTGATAATAGAGCAAACTATTATCAAAGTCAAATTGGAAATTACATTAATTACATTATAGTAGAAAAAGAGACAGGAGAGATATTTACCAATATAAAAAGTGCAAATTATCAAGAAACCATGAATGAGGTAAAAAATCAAAAGATATATTGGAATTTACAAAATGGAAAAATAGAGACCAATCTAACGTATATTAACGAAGAAAATATAAAATATAATTATAGTTATAGACATAGTGAATATGATAAATATGATATTTATAGCTATTTTGATATAGAAAAAGCAAATCAAATGTCAGTTTTTATGCTAAATAAAAATGTTTATGATTTTATGTTACAACATAAGAAAATGCCAATTTATATAAGTATTACAAGTGTAACAGTATTATTTGTGATAGCTTTTTATTTATTTTGGGCAATTGGCTATTCAAAAGGAAAAGAAGGAATTGTTTTAAATACAATTGACAAAATTCCTTATGAGATAGCAAGCATTTTTAGTTTTAGTATGATTTCAATGGTATTAGCCATAGGGTTTAATAGTTATAACGATATATTTCATTATGCTATGATTATTTTTTATGGTATTTGTTATCTCATTTGTTATGCCATATGTGCAATATGGGGAGTTACTACCATAAAAAGAATCAAAGCCAAAACATTTTGGAAAAGCTTTTTAACCTACAAAATTTTAAAATGGTCTTATAAACAAGTAAAGAAATATGTGATAGAAATTAAACAAAAAACGCCAAGTAACAAAAAAGTATTTTGGTATTATTGGGGATTTATTGCAATTAGTGTTTTATTAGCAACTATAGTGGGAAGTGGAATTGCTATTATTGCCTTATTGCTATTTTGGCTATGGACATTTTATAAAATTAGACAATATATAAGAAAGCAAGAAGAAATTAAGGAAGCATTAGAAAAAATTTATCAAGGGGATAACAATGTATATCTTAATGATGAAGAACTAGAAGGTGTGTTAAAAGAAATGGCAATTTATATCAATGATATAGCAGGAGGTTTTTCCAATGCGATTGAAGAAAGCTTAAAATCAGAAAGATTAAAAACAGAATTGATTACCAATGTATCACATGATATTAAAACACCACTAACATCTATCATTAACTATGTTGATTTATTGAAAAAAGAAGAGATACAAAATGAAAAAATAAAAGAATATATCGAAATTTTGGATAGAAAATCACAAAGACTAAAGAAATTAACAGAGGACTTAGTAGAAGCCTCTAAAGTATCTTCTGGTAACGTAAAACTAAAGATAGAGTTAATCAATCTAAAAGAATTAATGAACCAAAGTATAGGAGAATTTAAAGACAGATTTGAAGAAAAAGGTTTAAAAATCGAAAGCAATATACCAGAAGAAGAAATCAAAATAAAAGCAGATAATAGATATCTATATCGAATCATCGAAAATCTATTTAGCAACATAACCAAGTATGCATTAGACAATTCAAGAGTATATATTGATGTGAAAAAAGAAAGAAATACAATAAAAATGAGCATTAAAAATATATCAAAAGAAAAATTGAACATAAGTAGTGACGAATTAATGCAACGATTTGTTAGGGGAGATAAGTCTCGATACACAGAAGGAAGCGGACTAGGATTATCAATAGCTAAAAGCTTAACAGAATTGCAAGGTGGAAAATTTGAAATTTATATAGATGGAGACTTATTTAAAGTTATGATGGAGTGGTGAGAAAAAATTGCCAGAAGGGACCGTCCCTTCTGGCAATTTTGGATACGTTGAAAGTTAAAATAAAATATGATAGAATAAAAAACGAAAGAAACACAAATGCTAAAATGGGGGAATGATAATGAAAAAAATGATTGTCATCATAGTAATTTTAGCCATTATTTTTGTAGGAATGATTGCATATAAAAATATAGTCATAAAAACTAGCAATATTGGAATACAAGAAATAGAAAAAATAGAAAATTATATGAAACAAATTTATATGTGGAAAGAAGTGACAAAAGAAGCTTTACCATGTTTTGAAGATATCAATCAAGCAGATGAGACTTGGATATGGGAAGTAGTGCAAAAAAACTTAGAGGAATATGAGATTTCTTATGAGAAGATGGGAGAAAAAGCAAAAGAATTATTTGGAAATAATTTTAATAAAGAATTTCCAAAAGAAGGGACAAAAAATTTAACATATAATGAAGAAAATAATTTGTATTATGCGATTAGTGTGGAGTTGGACCAACAAGAAGATATGTTTTTATTAAATAAAATTGATAAAATAAGCCATGGATATGAAGTAGAAATTATAGAATATTTAGAAGATTATTCACAGGCGATTGCAGAGAACCAAATTGTAATAAGAGATATAGAAGGGAAAGAAATAACAAAAATAAATGTACAAGAAGAAGGAAAAATCAATGAGATTGTAAAAAATAATGCAGAGAAATTAAACAAGAAAAAGATTGTGTTGAAATCAGAAAATGAAAAATTACACGTAGAAAAGATTTATCAGTAATAAGGCAAGGGGTGAAAAGAAAATGAGAGAATTAGAAAAATGCAGTATTTGTCCACATGAATGCCATGTGAATCGAAATCAGGGAAAAATAGGAAGATGTAAAGCAACTGAAAAAGTAAGAATAGCTCTCTATAGTACACATGATTTCGAAGAACCATGTATTAGTGGAGAAAATGGTTCAGGAACTGTATTTTTCTCAAATTGCAATTTAAACTGTGTCTATTGCCAAAATTACGAAATTAGCCAATTAGGAAAAGGAAAGGATATCACAATAGAAGAGTTAGCAGAAATATTTTTAAGACAGCAAGAAAAAGGAGTAGAAAATATTAATCTAGTAACACCAACCAGCTATGTGATACAAATAATAGAAGCAATTAAAATAGCAAAAGAAAAAGGTTTAACAATTCCGATTTTATATAATACGAATGCCTATGAAAAAGTAGAAACACTAAAGCTACTAGAAGGATACATTGATATTTATTTACCAGATTTGAAATATGCTGAAAATATATTAGGAAAGGAATATTCGAAAGTAGAAAATTATTTTGAAGTAGCTACCAAAGCGATTCAAGAAATGATAAGACAAGTAGGAACTCCTAAAATAGAGAAAGATGGTACGATAAAAAAAGGCGTTATGGTACGTCATTTAGTTTTACCAAATCATATTGAAAACAGCAAAAAAGTTTTAAAATGGATGAAAGAAAATTTGCCAGAAGAAATTTATGTTAGTGTAATGGCACAATATTTTCCAACCTATCAAGCAAAAAAAGTGGAAACATTAAACCGAAAGTTAACCAAAGAAGAATGGAAAGAGATAGAAGATTACATAGGAGAATTAGAAATAGAAAATGGTTATGTACAAGAATTAGGAGAACATGAAGAAGAATATGTGCCAAAGTGGGAATTAGGAGACTAGGTAATAAAACGGCAGAAAAAGCTTGCCTCTAAAGAAATGTCGATTTTTAAGTGTCGAATTTTGCGAGGAAAAGATGTCGAATTAGCTTGAAAAATTTTCCAATTAGGGGTATAATATAATTGTAAGCAAATAAATTTCGACGAAAGCTTATAATAATGTTATTTTCAAGAAGGCTTACATGTGAGTATAAAATTAATATTCTAAATACGGGGATATTAGGTTAATTTGAAAACGTAATATTCCCATTTTTTAATTATTTTTAAATCGAGTAAATTTCACCAATAAAGAATAAAAAAAAGATTGACAACACGTATTATACGTAGTAAAATAGGAAAGAAGGCGATTGATTGACATTCAAACAAATGGAAAAAATTTTATTAAAAGATGGTTGGTATCGATATAGAATAGTAGGTTCACATTACCAATATAAACATGGTAACAAATCAGGAAAAGTAACGATACCAAGACATTGTAAAGAGCTAAAAAAGGCAACAGTTAATGCAATACTAAAGCAATCAGGTTTAAAAGAAAAGGAGAAAAAGTTATGAAATTAGTTTATCCAGCGAAATTCTATTTTGAAGAAGAAGGAGGATACAGCATAGAAGTTCCAGATTTAGTAGGTTGTGTTACACAAGGAGAAACTTTAGAAGAAGCAATGGAAATGGCACAAGACGCAGCATTAGGATGGTTATTAACAGCAATTGAAGAAGACGAAGAAATTCCAAAACCATCATCAATAGAAGAAATAGAAATAGAAGGAAAAGGATTTAAAACGCTACTATTATTAGATATAGACCAATATACAGAAAAATATGGAACGAAGAAGTCGGTGAAAAAAACATTAACCATACCAGAATGGTTAAATAAAAGAGCAGAAAAAGTAGGAATTAATTTTTCCCAAGCATTACAAGAAATACTACTAAATAAAATTGTAAAAACAGAAAGAAAAAAATAGTCAAAACCTTGTCAAAAAAACGAGAATTTGATATAGTATAGAAAATAAAAAGTGGAGGGAAAAAGAATGAGAATTGTAGAACCATGGATAAAAGTAGAAAAAATTGATGGAAAGAAAATAATGAAAAGAATTGAAAGAGCTTGCAGAACCTGTTATCGTTCAGAAGGAAAAATAACAGAAGATAGTTATAAAAAATTATTAGGAAATTGTATTACAAGAGGGCATGAATCAGTATTAGAACACGAAAAAGTCACCGTTAGAATTTATAGTGATGTAGGGTCATACAAAGACTTAACAAGACATAGATTTGCTAGTTTTTCAGTGGAATCTACAAGATATTGTAGCTATGACAAAGATAAATATGGAAATGAAATTGCATTTATGAACCCAGCAGGCTATATGGAAAACGAAGAAATGTATGAAATTTGGAAACAAACGATGCAAGAAATTGAAAAAGGTTATATCAAAATGAAAGAATTAGGAGCAACTACTGACATGTGTAGAGAGTTATTACCACATGCAACAGCAGGAGAATATACCATGACAGCAAATATAAGAGAATGGAAACACATTTTAGCTTTAAGAACTACAAAACATGTGCATCCATCTATTAGACAAGTTTTAATACCATTATTAAAATACTTCCAAGAAGAAATGCCAGAAATATTTGGAGATGTAGAATATGACAAAGATTTCAATCCAGAAGCTTATGCTAAATTAACCATTGAAGAGGAAGTGTAGATAAAGTTGATTGATTTACATATACATAGCAATCATTCAGATGGAAGCAGTACAGTAACAGAGATTTTGGAAGAAGCTGAAAAAAGAAATCTAGAAATAATATCGATTACTGACCATGATTCTGTCAAAGCTTATGAAGAATTGAAAAGAATAGATGTAAAACAGTACTATTCTGGAACAATTATAAGTGGATGTGAAATGAAATGTGTCTATAAAAATACACCAGTGGAAATTTTAGGATATAATGTCAATATAGAGAAATTTAAAAATTCCCCAAATTTAGGAAATTTAAAAGAGAAATATATAAACATACAAAAAGAATATCTAGACCATTTAAAAAAAGTAGGAAAAGAAATTGATTTAAAATTTAATAAAGGATTAGATGTAAATATAGAAAAAACACAATATGCCTCTGATATTTTTCAAAAGGAAATTCTAAAATATCCTGAAAATATAGAGATATTAAAGAATAACCAGATTGAATTAGAACCTAATTTTTATCGTGCACAGCAATGTAATCCTAATAGTATTTTTTATATAAATGAAACGAGGAGTTTTCCCTCTATGGAGGAAATGATTCAAGAAATACAAGAAGCAGAGGGGTTGGCTTTTTTGGCACATCCCTACATCTATCCGTTTGAGAGCACGATAGAAGTTGTAGAAGAAATGATAAAGGTGCACAATTTAGATGGAATTGAATGTTACTATTCGTATTTTGATGCTAATCAAACGCAAAGCCTAATTCAATTATGCAACAAGTATCATTTGCATAAATCAGGAGGAACTGATTTCCATGGGAAGAACAGACCAGATACACGGAATGGGAGTTGGAACAGGAAATTTAAAGATAGAGAAAACAATCATAGAAGATTGGATGAAAAATTGTAAGAATATAATTTAAGGAGTAAAAAAATGTTAAGTATCGTAGTAGCAAAAGCAAAAAATAATATCATAGGAAAAGAAGATAAATTAGTATGGCATTTGCCAGCAGATTTACACCACTTCAAAGAATTAACAACAGGGCATGTTATTATAATGGGAAGAAAAACATTTGAATCATTAGGAAAAGTATTACCAAATAGAAAACATATTGTTTTTAGCCAAAATCCAGACTTTAAAGTAAAAGATGAAAACGTGCAAGTGGTTCACTCTATGTTGGAAATTCAAGAATACATTGAAAATGAAGAAGAAAACTTTGTCATTGGTGGGGCTATGATATATAATTTATTAATGCCACATGTGACAAAAATGTACGTAACAGAAATTGAAGAAGAATTCGAAGGAGATTGTTTCTTCCCAAGAATTAATCCAGAAATATGGAAAGAAACAGCCCGTGAAAAAGGAATTAAAAACGAAGAAAACAATTTAGACTATGACTATGTAACCTATGAAAGAATAGGGAAGTAGTAAAGGAGAAAAGAGTGAAAATAATAGGCATAACAGGAAAATCTGGAAGTGGAAAATCTACTTTAACACAGGAACTTGCTAAAAAGCTAAAAGGCGAAAGAGTCAATATAGATAAAATAGGTCATCAAGCAACCAATGATGAAAAGATTAGCCAAAAACTATGTGAAGTTTTTGGCAATTGTATTAGGAGCGAAAATGGCAAAATTGACAGAAAAAAATTAGGAGATATCGTATTTTCCAATAAGGAAAAAATGAATCAATTAACGGAAATTACATGGGGATATATGCAACAAGTATTAGATGAAATCTTAAAGCAAGAACCTAAAATTCTAATATTAGAATGGGCATTACTTCCAAGTGTTAGCAAGTATTGGAAGCAATGTGATGTAAAAATCCTGATAAAAGCAAATGATAAAATTCGAAAAAACAAAGTAATGGAAAGAGATGGCATAACAGAAGAATATTTTACAAAACGTGATGCCAATAGTATGGATTATAGTCAATTTCAATTTGACTACATTTTCGAAAATGATTATCAATTAGAAACAATAGAGAAAATAGCAAATCAAATAAAATAAGAATAACAAAAAAAGCTTTTGGTTAGAATAAAACTATTAATGGAGGATAGAAAAATGTTCAAACCAAAAGCTATTTATTTTGAAAAAGAGATTGTGAATTATCCATTAGGAAAAGAACTAATGGATAAATATCAAGATACCCCAAAAATAGAAATTGAAAATCATAACAATATTGAAGAAATGAGAAAAAAATCAAACAAAGAATTTGCAGATATGAAAAGAAACTTAATTATAGGAGTTAGAAAAACACACAAATTTGTCGAAAATCATAAAACATCAGACTATTTAGTACCATATACTTCATCTGGATGTACGGCAGCATGCATGTATTGCTATTTAGTTTGCAACTACAATAAATGTGCCTATTTGCGTTTATTTGTTAATCGAGAAAAAATGTTAGACAAAATAATAAAAACAGCCCAAAAAGCAGAAAAGGAGCTAACCTTTGAAATTGGAAGCAATAGCGATTTAATTTTAGAAAATACGATTACCAATAATTTAGTTTGGACGATTGAAAATTTTCAAAATACGGAACAGGGAAAACTAACTTTTCCTACTAAATTTGATATGGTAGATCCCATTTTACCATTAAAACATCAAGGAAAGGTTGTGATAAGAATGAGTGTTAATCCAGAAGAAATTATCAATAAAGTAGAGTTTGGAACATCTCGACTAAAGGGAAGAATTGAAGCAATCAATAAATTAAAAGAAGCTGGATATACCATTGGAATTCTAATTGCACCAGTTATTTTGGTTGAAAATTGGAAACAATTATATGCAGAATTAATCGAAAGGTTACAAACAGAATTATCGGAAAAAGTAAAAAAAGATGTATTTTTTGAAATTATTTTTATGACTTACAGTTATATTCATACAAAGATAAATGAAGAAGCTTTCCCTAATGCTATTTCTTTGTATGATAAGGAAATGATGACAGGAAGAGGACGTGGAAAGTATTGGTATAAAAGTCAAGCAAGAACAGAAGCGGAGATTTTCTTGCGTGAACAAATGGAAAAATATTTTCCTAATAATAAGATTGAATATATTGTTTAAGATAAAAGCACAGTAATTTTGTGAATTTACTGTGTTTTTTGTTTTTAAATACACAAAATATGATATAATTCAAAAAAAGGAAGTGAAAAACACATGTCATATATAGAATTTAAACAAGTAAATAAAGAATATAAAATGGGAGAAATAACTATCAAAGCACTAGACAACACTAGCTTTCAAATAGAAAAAGGGGAGTTAGTAGTAATTGTTCGGACCATCAGGAGCAGGGAAAACAACAACACTAAATATATTAGGAGGAATGGATACAGCGACATCTGGAAAAGTAACAGTTGATGGAAAAGAAGTAACAAAATTGAAAAACAAACAACTAATTCAATACCGAAGAGAAGACATTGGATTTGTATTTCAATTTTATAACCTTGTTCAAAATTTAACTGCTAAAGAGAATGTAGAATTAGCTACTCAAATATGTAAAAATGCATTAGAACCAGAAGAGGTAATAAAAAAAGTAGGATTAAAAGATAGAATGAATAACTTTCCTTCTCAATTATCAGGAGGAGAACAACAAAGAGTAGCCATTGCAAGAGCAATTGCTAAAAATCCAAAATTATTATTATGCGATGAACCAACACGGAGCATTAGACTACAAAACAGGAAAACAAATCTTAAAACTATTGCAAGACATGGCAAGAAAAGAGAACATGACAGTTTTAATTATTACACACAATACAGCATTAGCACCGATGGCAGACAAAGTAATACACTTTAAAAATGGAACAGCAGAATCGATTGAAATCAATCAACAGCCAACACCAGTAGAAGAAATAGAGTGGTGAGGCAGTTTTGAGGAGGTAGAATGAAAAAAGCATTATTAAAAGATAGTATAAAAGAAATAAAAAATACGTATAAACGATTTATTTCCATTTTATTAATGGCTTTTTTAGGAGTGGGATTTTTTGCAGGAATGAGAGCGGCTTCGCCAGATATGATAGATACCATTGACCAGTATTATAAAGAAAGTCAAGTTTATGATGTTCAGGTAATGTCAACATTAGGGCTCACCAAGCAAGATAGGGAAGCAATTGAAAAGTTAGAAAATATAGAAAAAGTAATAGGAACTTATGAAATAGATGGGAAAATAGAAATTGAAGAAAAAGAAGTAATTGCTAAAATTATGTGTCTAGAAGAAATAAATAGACCTGTTTTATTACAAGGAAGGTTACCTGAAAAGCAAGAAGAGTGTGTGGTAGAGGAGAGCTTTTTAAAACGTAATAATAAAGTAATTGGAGATACAATAGAGATTGAAATAGAAGATATAAAAGATTATTTAAAACAAAATAAATTGACAATTGTAGGAACCGTAAAAAGTCCATTTTATATTTCAAGAGATAGAGGAACTAGCAATTTAGGAGCTGGAAAAATTGATTACTATATGTACATAGCAAAGGAAAATATAAAGGCAAGCGAAATTTATACGAATGGTTATATTCAAGTAAAAGATGCTAACAGATATAAGACCACTAGTAATAGTTATAAAAAACAAATTCAAAAGGTAAAAGAAGAAATTGAGGAAATAAAAGAAGAAAGGCAGCAAGCTAGACATAGTGAGTTAGTAAAGATTGCCACAGACAAGGTAACGGAAGCAGAAGCAACTTTCCAAATGGAAAAACAAAAAGCAGAGGAAGAATTGGAAAAAGCCAAAAGAGAAATACAAGATGGGAAAATAAAATTAAATGAAGCAGAAAATCAAATTAGACAAAAAGAACAGGAAGCTAATACACAATTGAAAAAGGCTAGTGGGCAAATAAAGGCAGCGAAACAAACAATAATAGAAAAAGAAAAACAGCTAGTTAATAAAGAACAGGAAGCAGAGCAACAATTTAAAGAGTTAGAAGAACAAAAACAAGAATTACAAATACAAATAAATACCATTAGTGCTACATTAGAAAATGTAAAAATACAATATCAACAAATCAAAGATAACCCAGAAATTCCACAAGAACAAAAGCAAGTTTTCATAGCACAAATAGAAAAGTTAGAGACAACAATACACACTTTACAAGCAGGAATTCAACAAATAGAACAAGGAATTACCCAAGGAAAACAAGAAATAGAAAATGGAAAAATACAAATACAAGCAGCTAAAGTAGAGTTAAACAAACAGGAAAAACAATATGAAACAAAGAAAAATGAAACGGAAGGACAATTACAAAATGCTAAACTAGAAATTGAAAAATCGAAAAAAGAGCTTGAGACAGGAGAAGAAGAACTAGAAAAAAATCAAAAAGATGTAAAACAAAAAATGGAAGAAGCAGAAGAAAAACTAATTGATGCCAAAGAAGAAATTACTAAGATAGAAAATCCTAAATGGTATATTTTAGACAGAGAAGGAAATAGTGGCTATAATAGTTTTGTACAAGATACTGGAAGTATTGAAAATATTGCCAGAGTATTTCCAATCGTATTTTTTCTAGTAGCAACTCTTATTTCATTAACTTCCATGACTAGAATGGTGGAAGAACAAAGAACTCAAATAGGGACATTAAAGGCTTTAGGATATAACAAATGGCAAATTGCTAGCAAATACATTATTTATGCAAGTTTAGCTTGTTTCATTGGTGGTATTTTAGGAATGAGCATGGGATTTGCTTTATTGCCAAGTATTGTATGGAAGATGTATCAAATGATGTATGACATTGCTGACAAAATACATTTAAGTTTTAACATAGCAGTTGGTGGAATAGGACTTATCTTAATTAGTATTTGTATCATAGGGGCAACGATTTATAGTGTTTTAAAAGAAGTAACACATGAGCCAGCAACACTAATGAGACCGAAAGCTCCTAAAATAGGAAAAAGAGTTTTTTTAGAAAAAATACCATTCATTTGGAAACATTTTAGTTTTTCTAGAAAAGTAACGATTAGAAATATTTTTCGATACAAAAAGAGATTTTTAATGACAATTATCGGAATAGCAGGTTGTACCGCCTTAATTTTAGTAGGATTTGGGATAAGAGATTCCATCCGATGCATTATGCCAAATCAATTTGAAAAGGTATTTGATTATGATATGCAAATAGCATTAAAAACAAGTACAGAAGAAGAAAAGATACAGGAAATTGTTAAAAAAATTCAGGAAAAAGAAGTAGTAGAAAAAGTAATAGAAACCCATATTATTTCTAGTACAGCTAAAAATCAAGAAAGTGAAGAAGAAATACAAATTGTTGTACCAAAAGAACAAAAAGAATTAGAAGGAATTATCAATTTAGTAGATATAAAAACACACCAAAAAATAGAGCTAAAAGAAAAGGAAGTATGTTTAACAGACAAAGTAGCGGAATTACTAAAGGTAAAAATAGGTGACAATATCGTACTAACCAATAAAGAAGGAAAGGAAATAGAGGTCAAAATTTCAAACATTGTGGAAAACTATATATCACATTATATTTACATGTCAAAAAATACGTATGAGAATTTATATCAAGATAACTATCATACCAATGTGCTATTTATTAAAAATGCAGAGATAGAACAAGAGAAAGAACAGCAATTGGCAAGCGAATTGTTGACACAAAACCAAGTTGCAACCATAACAAGAATATCCACTTCTATGAGAATGTTAGATGATACCATGAAATCTTTAAACTATGTTGTTATTATTTTGATAGTATCAGCAGGATTACTAGCTTTTGTCGTATTATATAACTTAGCCAATGTAAACATTAGCGAAAGAATTCGCGAATTAGCAACCATAAAAGTATTAGGATTTTATGATAAGGAAGTATATTCTTATGTGACCAGAGAAACGGTAATTTTAACAGGGATTGGAATTATTTTGGGATTAATAGGAGGATATTTTTTAAATTATTTTATTATTCGGAACATGTGAAATCAATATGTTGCGATTTGAAAAATTAGTAAAACCAATGAGCTATGTATATGCAAGTTTGATAACAATTGGATTTACGGGAATAGTGAATTTGGTAACTTACTTTGCATTAAAAAAGATTGACATGATAGAAAGTTTGAAAAGTGTAGAATGACCTATAAAATAAAAATTAAATTAAAGGTAAAATAAAAAACAATACGAAAGCAAATATTAGAGATAATATTTGTTTTCTTTTGATTTTAAACTTTTAATTCTTTGTCTTCGTAAATATCAACTTTTTCATATTGTTCTAAATACATTTGATTTAAAGAGTTTTCAATTCAAATAACAATTACATTATTAAAGCTCATATCTTCTTTTTTAGCAATTCTCTTTAAAGTTTCGTTTATTTTTTCAGGCAAACGAATAGATATTTTGACATTACTTTTTTTGTATTTAGAAATCTCAAACATTTTTTACCTCCCTTATTTTTGTTAAATATATTGTCCCATAAAAAGAAAACAAAAAATACTATACAAAAGTATTGTAAAAAGTTACGTGTTATAAATATAGGATATAAGTATACAAAAAGAATAAAAGTGAAAAGAATTATGTCAAAAAGATATTAGCAAAAAACATCAAAAATGTTGTGGTAAAAAAGGTAAAAAAATATAATAAAGAAAAACATAAAAAGGAGAAGAAACAAATGAAAAAAAGTAAAGGAATTACACTAATAGCCTTAGTAATCACAATTATAGTTTTACTAATTTTAGCAGGAGTAAGTATTGCAACATTGACAGGAGAAAACGGATTACTAACCAAATCAAACACTGCTAAAACAGTAACTGTAAAAAAATCAGCAGAAGAAAAGGTGAAAATAGCAGTAACAGGAAGTTTAGGAACAGATGGAGAAATTGATTTAAATGATTTAAACACAAATTTAAGGCAAGTAGAAGGATTAACAGATATCCTTTATAACAATACTTCTATTTTTGCAGACAATAAAATAGAAAAATTACCAATTGATGTAGTAGTAGATGGATATGTAATAGAAATTGATGAAAATGGAAAAGTAACAATGAAGAAAATAAAGCCTAATGTCAGTCATACAATAACCCCAGAAACACAAGTAGCAGATGGAGCAGAAATAACAATAAAAATTACCGCAACTATAGCAGAAGGAACTATCAGTAAGATAATTATGCCAGATGGAAATGAAGTAAAAAATGTAAATGAAGTCACTTATGCAGTAACAGAAAATGATGAATATGAATTTGTTGTGGAAGGAAGTAATGGAGAAAAGACGGTTCATATAGTAAATATAACAAATGGAAAATATGTAGAGAAATTTTCTGATATTTATACAGAAACAAAGCCATATACAGATAAAAATGGAAAGACAGCAAGAATACCCAAGGGATTTGCTGTAGGAGTTTCAAATACTATAAATAAAATAGATAATGGATTAGTAATTACAGACAGTATTGATGCAAATCATTTTAGTACAGGAAATGAGTTTGTTTGGATACCAGTAGAGAGTGCTTCTGATTTCGTAAGAAGAGACGGTTGGGCATTACGGGAGTTTGCAAGGTTATGTAAGTAAGTATGAAGAACCGTCTAGATGGGGATCACAGACTGAAAAGGATAGATATTCAACAATGTTTAGCAAAGTAACAAATTCAACTAATAAAGGTTTTTATCTTGGACGCTTTGAGAGTGGTTCAGGCTCTGGAAAGGCTAAGGCTTCTTCTAAGAGAGGTGTTGTGCCACAGATTGTTGCTTGGAATTCAGATGCAAATGTGAAAAACTTAGAAGGTGGTGCCTATGCTAACGCGTGGTCTTTTACATCAGATAAATCTTATGCAAACATTATAAGGAGTACGTTGGTATACGGTTGTATGTGGGATACTGCTTTGGCATTCATCGGTGATGAGTCTTACTTAAAATCCGGTAAGGGAAGGGGATGGCACGAGGATAATTATAAAACTGGAAATCCTAAACATCTAACTGGGGTTAACGTTGACTCAAAGGAAAGCAATAGATTAAAGAATATTTATGATATGGCACGGAAACATTAAAGAATGGACCATGGAAGGAAATGTGACGGGATACGAAGATTGGGCCACCAAAAGGGTTTTGAGAGGATCATCTTATGATATGCAAGGCAATACCCGTTCGGCTTCACAGAGACTTGATTCGTATGCCAGTTATACGAATGCTGGGAATGAACGGCTTTAGAATTGCATTATATTTTTATGACTAGCACACAAAAATATATAAAAATAGCTCCATAGGGAATCGTAATAAGAATGAGCTTTAACAAAAGAGAAACAAATAACCAAAAAAGTCGACAATCACAATGTGTATGTCGGCTTTTTTGCTGGATATAACACCTTCTTCGTAAATAAGTATAATGATATGGATACTAATTTTCATCTTTCAGATTTTCTAATTTTGTTAAACCTGTAACTTCAACAATTTCATCAATAGGCATATTTTTGGATAAAAGTTTTTTTGCAATTTCTAGCTGTTTTTTTCGTTCCCCTTCTTCTAGACCTTCTTTTTTTGATGCACTCATATTCACCTCATAATCCATAATCGCCATTTCTCTAGAACGATATAATTCCCATTCTTTTTCATCCATACTCATTTGGTCGATAATTTCCATAGCTTTTTTGATTTCTCTTTTTACATTTTTAGCCATTTCTAACTTATCCCTCCTATTTGCAAATAACCACAACCATTGTTCAATTGCAGTATCTGCGTTCGAATCTTTTTTTATAAATTTAGGTAGTTCAATATAATGCATTTCTAAACTAATCTTGCCATATAGAAAGAGCTTCTTTTATCAAACATTTTTTGTTCTCTAACTTGCATTTCTATGTCACATAAAATATTTTTATCAATTTCCACTTTAACATCTAAAATACCAGCTTTGCTATCATATAGATTTCGTGGTAATTCTGGATTTTTAATCACCACATTTTGAATAGATATTTCTAAAATTGCTTCTAACAAAGCTTTTAAAATATCTTCATTTCCTTCTTTGGAAAAAACACGTTTAAAAACAATATCACTAGTTAAAGGCAATCTTTTTAATTGATTGACCATATAATTCCTCCTTTTATTATAACGGATTAAGAATTGCTTTGCAATACCTAATCGGTAAATTTTTATAATTTGCAATTATTTTGTTTGTCATTGGTAAAAGCGGTCCTCCTTTCGTTTGAATTTTAAAATTTTAATTGATAGGAATTTCTTTTTCGATTTTAATTGTTAAAAAAATAAAACATCAATTATAAAACTTTGAAATAAATTTTGTATGTATTACTAAGCTGTTTTTTGCAATTTCAAAAATAATTGCATGTTAATATTAAAACACGCATTATGCTATTTTGCAATACTTTACAACACACTTTTCATCGCAAATTATGATAAATTTTGCAGAATGTTTGTAAAAAGATAGGGGTTGACAATCTACGTTGCAAAAAGATAAAATAAAACTAATAAATAAAAAGAGAAAGGTGTGTATTAGTTTGGAAGAAATGAATATAGAACAATTGCAACAAAAAGCAAAAAAAATAAGAGAAGACATCCTAGAAGAAGTATACCAAGCCCAATCAGGGCATCCGGGAGGATCTTTATCAGTAGCAGATATATTAACCGTATTATATTTTAAAGAAATGAATATTCAACCAGAAAATCCAAACTGGGAAGATAGAGATAGACTAGTATTGTCAAAAGGACATTGTTCGCCAGCATTATATAGCTGTTTAGCCAATCGAGGCTACTTTCCAGTAGAAGACTTAAAAACATTTAGAAATATCAATAGTTATCTACAAGGACATCCAGACAAAAACAAAGTACCAGGAGTTGATATGACAACAGGTTCTTTAGGGCAAGGATTATCTTGTGCCAATGGAATGGCAATTGCAGGAAAAATGAACCAGAAAGACTACCGAGTATATTGCATTTTAGGAGATGGAGAAATTGAAGAAGGACAAGTATGGGAAGCAGCTATGGCAGCCAATCAATACAAATTAGACAATTTATGTGTCATAGTAGATAATAACAATTTGCAAATAGATGGAACCATAGAGAAAGTAATGAATTCTTATCCAATCGACGAGAAATTTAGAAGCTTTGGATTTCAAGTAATCAACATTGATGGACATGATATAGAAGAAATTATAAAGGCATTTGAGGTGGCTAAAAACATAAAAGACAAACCAACCTGTATCATAGCGAAAACCATCAAAGGAAAAGGTGTAACCTTTATGGAAAATCAAGCTGGATGGCATGGAAAAGCACCTAATCAAGAACAATATGAAGAAGCAATAAGGAGGATAAAAGATGGAAAATAGAAAAATAGCCACACGCCAAAGTTATGGAGAAACTTTAGTAAAACTAGGAAAAGAAAATGAAAATGTTGTAGTGCTAGATGCAGATTTAGCAGGTGCTACCAAAACAGATTTGTTTGCCAAAGAATATCCAGATAGATTTTTTGATATGGGAATTGCAGAGGCTAACATGTTAGGTACAGCAGCAGGTCTGGCTACTTGTGGAAAAATACCTTATGCTAGTACTTTTGCAGTATTTGCTAGTGGAAGAGGTTATGATCAAATTAGAAACAGCATTTGTTATCCTAATTTAAATGTGAAAATTTGTGCTACTCATGCAGGAATTACAGTAGGAGAAGATGGTGCCACGCATCAAATGTTAGAAGACATTTCTATGATGAGAACTTTACCAAATATGACAGTTATTTCGCCATCAGATGATACTTTAAGCAGATGGGTAATTGAAGAAATTAGTAAAGTGCAAGGACCTGTATATGTAAGATTGGCAAGATTAGCAACACCAATTTTATATGATGAAACGCAAAAATTTGAAATAGGAAAAGCGATTCAAATAGGAGAAGGAACTGATGGAACGGTATTTGCAACTGGAGTGACAGTAGCGGAAGCAATTAAAGCACAAGAAGAATTAAAACAACAAGGCATCAACATTCGAGTAGTAGATGTTCATACGATTAAACCAATTGATAAAGAAATGATTGTAAAATGTGCCAAAGAAACCAAAAAATTAGTATCCATTGAAGACCATAGTATCATTGGTGGATTGGGGTCTGCTATTAGTGAAGTACTAACAGAAGAATATCCAGTAAAATTAGAGAGAATGGGAATAAAAGATACTTTTGGAAAATCTGGAAAAGCAGAAGCGTTAATGGAATATTTTGGACTAACAGCAAAAGCAATTGTAGAAAAATTCCAATAAACGGAATTGTGAATTTTGTGTGAATTTTTCAAAAGAAAGAAAAAGGAAGATAAATGATAGAAAATGTAAAAAAACCAACATTTTCTATCATTTTTTTACGATAAAAGTATTGCAAAAAAAGTACTTTATTGATATGATTAGATAGAATAAGATTAAGGAGAATCAAAATGATAGAATTTAGAAATGTAACAAAAACATATGATACAGGAACAAAAGCTGTTAAAAACGCTAATTTTGTTATTGATAAAGGTGAGTTTGCTTTTTTAGTAGGTTCATCAGGAAGTGGAAAATCTACGCTTATCAAGTTAATCCTAAAAGAAGAAGAACCAACTTCAGGAAATATTATAATCAATGGAAAAGACACAACATTCTTAAAACCAAGTAGAATTCCATACTTAAGAAGAAGCATGGGAGTGGTATTTCAAGACTTTAGACTATTGCCAGACAAAACCGTGTATGATAATGTAGCTTATGCCATGTATATTGTAAGAGCTACTCCAAGACACATTAGAAGGCAAGTTCCAATGGTACTTTCACTAGTTGGCTTAAGTGGAAAAGCAAAAATGTATCCAAATGAATTATCTGGAGGAGAGCAACAAAGAGTAGCCTTAGCAAGAGCATTGGTAAACAATCCATCTATGTTAATTGCGGACGAGCCAACTGGAAACTTAGACCCAGATACAGCTTGGGATATTATGAACTTATTAAATGATATCAACATGAGAGGAACAACAGTAGTAGTAGCAACACATGCTAAAGACATCGTAGATAAAATGAAAAAAAGAGTTATCCATGTTCGTAAAGGCGAAATAGTAAGAGATGATAAAAAAGGTGGGTATGATTGTGAAATATAACAGATTTGGATATTTAATAGGAGAAGGATTTGGAAA
>CANEEJ010000021.1 GCA_947426525.1 uncultured Clostridium sp.
TGTGTCATTCCTGAACATCCAATTGTTTCAATTAATGCTTCTTGAATGATTCCTTCTTTTACATTTAAAGTTAATTTACATGCTCCTTGTTGTGGTGCACACCATCCAATACCATGTGTTAATCCTGAAATATCACTAACTTCTTTTGCTTTTACCCATTTTCCTTCTTCTGGAATTGGTGCTGGTCCGTGATTTACACCTTTGCGTACTTCGCACATTTCTTCTAATTCTTTTGAATAAATCATTTTAATTACTCCTTTCATTTCTCCTCTTATTTTTACATTATATAGGCCTTCTACTTTCTAGTATTAATATATATTATTTTGAAACGCTGCGTAAGCGAATAATATATTAATACTAGAAAAACTTAAAGGCTTATACAAAAATTAATAACATTTTATTGGTTCTTCATTTTCTCAATTTCTTCTTTTGATAATAATAATTGATTTTTATGTTTTCTCTCTGTCTTTTCTACTATTTCTTCCACATCCTGTGTTCTTGCATTTTCATTACTATAAGCAATGACATTTTCAATATCACGAATGTAAATGCCAGAATCATAATGTTCTTTTCTTGTTAAAGTTTTAGCTCCTAACAAATATCGCTTTAAAATTTCTTTATCTTCTTTTCCTACTTGTTCTTCCCCAATTCCCAATACTTCATATCGCCAAATAACATGTCTTTCGTAGCTCGAAAAATCACTATGATTTAAATCCTCGTAATCATACTCAACTTTAAATTTCAAGCTTTGTATTGACATCGTAATATTAGTCCACATTTCATTCCTTTCTGATTTTCGAAATTCTTGTCTTAATTCTTTTATTTTAGCATATAGCAATTGGACTAATCTAAGATATTGATTTTCGTCTAAATTAAATTTTACTGGTATTTCATATACATTAACTGGTTTCTTTTTTAATATACCTTTTGGAATATAATAGAAAAATAATTCGCCTGTCTTTCCTTCCTTGTCTGGTTCGTCTAAAACTGAACTATATAAATATAATTTATCCCATTTTTCTGGTATCATATAAAATAGTTTTCTTTGTATATCTTCATATATTTCTTTTATTTTCTTCGTATGGTTTAACATATTTTTTATTCCTTATCTAACAAACTATTTCCCGTCATTTCTTCTGGTTTTTCAAGATTCATTAAGTCTAGCATAGTTGGTGCTAAATCGGCTAATTTTCCTCCTGATTTTAGTTTTAAGGTTTTGTCAGCAGTTACTAAAATTAATGGTACTGGGTTAGTTGTATGTGCTGTATGTGGTTCTCCTGTACTATAATCTATCATTTGCTCTGCATTTCCATGGTCTGCTGTAATTAATAAATTTCCTTGTTTCTTTTCTACTAATTCTACTACTTTTCCCACGCATTCATCTACTGCTTCTACTGCTTTTTTAGCTGCTTCTAAACTTCCTGTATGTCCTACCATATCTGTATTGGCGTAGTTTAGTATGATACAATCAT
The DNA here is from genome assembly GCA_947426525.1 of uncultured Clostridium sp. GTDB lineage: Bacteria > Bacillota > Clostridia > TANB77 > CAG-508 > CAG-269. The sequence continues at coordinate 1,473 of CANEEJ010000021.1, forward strand.
ATTTATCCTTTTCAATTGCTTCTAATACTTTTTCTGTTACTTCATATGCACTCATTTCTGGCTTTTGGTCGTATGTTTCTACTTTTGGAGATGGTACTAGTATTCTCTCTTCTCCTTCGTATTGTTTTTCTTCTCCTCCATTAAAGAAGAAAGTTACATGTGCATATTTTTCTGTTTCCGCAATACGTAATTGGCTGTATCCCTTTGCACTTATATATTCACCAAAAGTATTTTGTAGTGCCTCTTTTTTAAATGCAATGTGTACATTTGGCATAGTTTCATCATAACTGGTGAAACATACATAGTATAAGTCTAAATCTTTTTTATTTTCAAATCCATCAAATTCTGGATCTACTAATGCCCTTGTAATTTCTCTTGCTCTATCTGGTCTAAAATTAAAGAAAATAACAGAGTCATTTTTTTCAATTGTTGCAATTGGTTCTTCTCCATTGCAAATTAATGTTGGTTCTACAAATTCATCAAATACTTCTTTTTGATAAGAATCTTCAATCGCTTTTATGCTACTTCCTGCTTTATTTCCTTCTCCTTTTACTAGTGCATCATAGCATTTTTTAACTCTTTCCCATCTTTTATCTCGATCCATAGCATAAAATCTTCCAGATATACTTGCTATTTTTCCCACTTGTTTTTCATTCATTTTTTCTTGCAATTTCATAATATATCCTTCAGCTGATGCTGGTGGTGTATCTCTTCCATCTAAGAAACAGTGTACATATACATTTTCAAAGTCTCTTCTTTTTGCCATTTCTAATAAGCCATATAAATGACGATTATGACTATGTACCCCTCCATCTGATACTAGTCCTAAAATGTGTAATTTTGAATTGTGTTTTTTACAATTTTCAATCGCTGCTATAAACTCTGGGTTGCTAAAAAAGTCACCATCTTCAATCGATTTTGTAATTCTTGTTAATTCTTGGTATACAATTCTTCCTGCTCCAATGTTAGTGTGTCCTACTTCAGAGTTACCCATTTGCCCTTCTGGTAATCCTACTGCTAAACCACTTGTATTAATTTCTGTGTTCGTATATTTTTTCATTAGTTTATCCATATTAGGGGTTTTAGCTAATTTAATGGCGTTTCCATCATTATTCGGGTTGTCTCCAAAACCATCTAATATCATTAGCATTGTTAGTTTGTCTTTCATTGTTTACCACCTTTTCTTTTTGATGTTTTTTGGGACGGGGTCAAAAAACATCATTTATATTTTTTCTTGTATTTATAATTCTATTTCTTCATTAACGATGTTTTCTGACCCCGTCCCAAAAAACATCATTCAAAATTTACGATTTTACTAAATTCGTCTACCTTAAGACTTGCTCCTCCTACTAGTCCTCCATCTATATCAGACATTTCAAATAATTCTTTGGCATTTGTGCTTTTTACACTGCCACCATATTGTATTATAACTCCTTCTGCTACAATTTGTCCATAGATTTCTGCTATTTTATTCCTAATTGCTTTGATACTATTATTGGCATCTTCACTTGTGGCTGTTTTTCCTGTTCCAATTGCCCAGATTGGTTCATAGGCTATAATTGTATTTTTTACTTGCTCCTCTGTTAATCCTTCTAACGCAAGTTTTGTTTGGTTTGTTATGATTTCTTCCGTTTGACCTGCTTCTCTTTGTTCTAAAGTTTCTCCTACACATACAATTGGTTTTAATCCATTTTGAAAAGCTGTTTTTACTTTTTTGTTAACTGTTTCATCGGTTTCGTTAAAATATTGTCTTCTTTCAGAATGTCCAATAATAACGTATTCTACATTGATTGATTTCAACATTTTAGCAGATATTTCTCCTGTATAAGCTCCTTTTTCTTCAAAATGCATGTTTTGTGCTCCAATCTTTATGTTTGTACCTTGTGCTGTTAATAATGCATAAAATAAATCTGTATATGGCACACATAAAATTACTTCATGTTTTGTATCTTTTACGATTGGTGCTAATTCTTCTATAAATTGAATCGCTTCGTTTGGAAGCATATTCATTTTCCAATTTCCTGCTATTACTTTTTTTCTCATCTATTTTTCCTCCCTTTTTCTCTTTTTGCTTAAACAACTAAAAATTAGTATATTGTGCATTTTTGTTAGATAGAGCAAGCTGAAGGCGTACGTTGGTATGTCGAAGTTTGAACTCTCTAACAAAAATGTGCAATATGCTGATTTCTAGTTGTTTAAAAGGCATTCAATTCCTGGTAAATCCTTTCCTTCTAAAAATTCTAAGGATGCTCCTCCACCAGTTGAAATATGTGTCATTTTTTCTTCTACTCCTGCCTTTTTTAATGCTGCTGAAGAATCTCCTCCTCCAACAATGGTAATGCATTCAATATCAGCTAATGCTTTTGCTATTGAATTGGTTCCTTCTGCAAATTGTGCTATTTCAAATAATCCTAGTGGTCCATTCCAAAATACAGTTTTAGCATGTTTTAATTCTTCTATAAATAGTTTGATGGTTTCTTCTCCTATGTCAAATCCTTCCCATCCTTCTGGTATTTCATTGCATTTTACTGTTCTGCTTTCTCCTTCTGGATTGTCCGGATTTCCTATTTTGGTATCAACTGGTAATATTAATTTTACATTTTTCTCTTCTGCTTTTTTCATTAATGCTTTTGCTAACTCTAATTTATCTAGTTCACAAATAGAAGCACCTACTTCATACCCTTGTGCTTTAAAGAATGTATATGCCATTCCTCCCCCAATTATTAGTGTATCTACTTTTTCTAACAAGTTATGAATTACACCTATTTTATCTGATACTTTAGCACCTCCCAAAATAGCTACAAATGGTCTTTCTGGATTTTCAATGGCATTTCCTAAAAATTTTAGTTCTTTTTCAATTAAAAATCCTGCTACTGCTGGTAAAAATTCTGCTACTCCTGCTGTAGATGCATGTGCTCTATGAGTTGTTCCAAAAGCATCACTTACATAAATTTCTGCCATACTAGCTAACTCTTTCGCAAATTCTTTATCATTATCGGTTTCTTCTTTATGAAATCTCACATTTTCTAATAATAGGATTTGCCCATTTTGTAAATCTTTTGCTTTTGTCTTTGCGTCTTCTCCTATTACGTCATTTGCCATTATAACTTCTTTTCCTAATAATCTTTCTAATTCTTTAGCTACTGGCTTTAGTGAATATTCTGCTTTAAATTCTCCTTTTGGTCTTCCTAAATGTGAACACAAAATAATAGCACAGTCATTTTCTAGTAAGTATTGAATGGTTGGTAATGCTCCTACTATTCTTTTGTTGTCTCTTATGTTTTGATTTTCGTCCATTGGTACATTAAAGTCGCAACGTACTAATACTTTTTTTCCCTTTACCTCAATATCTTTAATTGTTTTTTTATTCATTTTTCTTTTCCTCCTTATTGTGTCTTTTTTCTTTTAGTATTACCTTATTTTCTAAGACAATACCATTCTATACCAAAAAAGAATACTTTTCAAGTGTTTAAGCGTTCAAGTTTCGACTTTTAACAAAACTTCACTTTTAGTTTAAGTGTAGCACTTACAGTTTGTTTTATTTGCTTTTTATTCCGTATAAAATATATAATAATGAGGTGTAGTAAATGGAGGATTTAAATTATATAAAAATTGGTGAAAGAATAAAAATTAGAAGGAAGGAATTAAAACTAACACAAGAAAAATTGTCTGAATTAATTGACGTTTCCCCTTCTTATGTAAGTGGAATTGAAAGAGGATGTAGCATTTGTAGTTTATCTACTATTACTAAAATTGCTCAAACTTTAGATGTGAGTTTGGATTATTTAATTTTTGGTATGAGATTAGAAAATTCTAATATGATTTTTGATGAGATTTTAAAAACAATTCCAGAAAAAAATCATGCATTATATTTTAGTCTATGTCAAAATATAGCAAACAGTTTAAAAAAATCTTAGCTATTACTTTTTATTGTAATAGCTTCTTTTGTTTTATCTTTTGTTTTTATGGTTACCTTTTGTAATAAATCAAATTCTAATAAAACTTCATTTTCGTATGTTTGAGTAATTTTCATAAGCTGATTTAAATTAAATCCTATCATTGCTTCTTTATCTTCTTTATTTTGTAGGATTAATTTATTAATTTCTTTTCTTATCTGCATTTGTTCTATCGTTATCTTCGTTTCAATAATCCCCTGTAAATATACTAGTACTGTGTTTTCTTCTTGTTTTTGTAAAAATCGTATCAACTGTTTTTCTAGCATTTTTAACCTCTCCTTTTTATCTGGCTCGTGCATTAATTTTGTATTTTTCTCTATTATAATTTCGTTTTATTTATAAATCAATTTTTATTTTGTAGTAAATTCTTGCTTATTCTTTTATTTTTTTGTCCTTTTAATAAATTAGCTCTCTTTTTCTTATTTTCAAAATTTTTTTATAAAAATTTATATAAAAGAGGGATTTTAAAGAACGTCCCTAAAATCCCTCTTTTTCTTTATTCATCTATCGTTGAAATTCCTAACGTAATTTCTTCTAACACATCTAATAACACTCTTACCGTATCAAGTGCTGTGAAAATTGGTATATTATTTTCAACTGCACATCTTCTAATTTGTGCCCCATCAGTTTCTTCTTTTATTGAGTCAATATTTCTTGTGTTGATTACATAATTTACATATCCTTTTCTCATAGAATCTAATATTTCGCTACTTCCCTCACTAATTTTCTTTTTAATTCTGGTACGAATACCATGTTGTTTTAAAAATTCTGCCGTTCCTTTAGTAGCTTCTATGTTAAATCCTAAGTTATAAAATCTTCTAATTAATGGCAACGCATCTTCTTTATCCTCATCTGCTATGGTTAAGAAAATAGTTCCATAGTTCGCTAATTTCATACCAGAAGATTGTAGTGCTTTATACAAAGCTCTGGTTAGTTTTTTATCATAACCAATGGCTTCTCCTGTTGATTTCATTTCTGGTGATAAATAAGCATCTAATCCATTTAATTTAGAGAATGAAAAAGCTGGTGCTTTGACATACCATTTTTCTTTTTCTTTTGGATATACTTCTGTTATTCCTTGTTGTTTTAAAGTTTTTCCAATCATAACTAAAGTTCCTATATCGGCTAAAGAATAGCCTGTTGCTTTTGATATAAATGGCACGGTTCTAGATGACCTTGGGTTTACTTCAATAACATAAACATCTTCGTTTTTGTCTACGATAAATTGAATATTATATAAGCCTACAATGCCAATTCCTAAACCTAATTTTACAGTATAATCTAATATTTTTTGTTTAGCTTCTTTGCTTACACTAAAAGTTGGATAAATACTAATACTATCTCCTGAGTGAATTCCGGTTTTTTCGACATGTTCCATAATTCCTGGAACAAATACATCTGTCCCATCACATACAGCATCTACTTCAAGCTCTTTTCCTATAATATATTTATCTACTAATACTGGTTGTTTTTTGTTAACTTCTACTGCTGTTTTTAGATATTTTTCTAAGGCTTCTTTATTGGATACAATTTGCATCGCTCTTCCACCTAACACATAGCTCGGCCTTACTAATACTGGATATCCAATTTCTTCTGCTACTTTAATTCCATCTTCTATATTGGTTACCGCTTCTCCTCTTGGTTGTAATAGATTTAATTTTTTCATTACCTTTTCAAACGCATCTCTGTTTTCCGCTTTTTCAATGGCATTAACATCTGTTCCAATAATTTTTACTCCTAATTGACTAAGTGGTTCTGCTAAATTAATGGCAGTTTGTCCCCCCAATGCTGCAATTACGCCTTCTGGTTTTTCTAAATCAATAATATTCATAACGTCTTCTACTGTTAATGGTTCAAAATACAACTTATCACTGGTTGTATAATCGGTTGATACAGTTTCTGGGTTATTGTTGATAATAATTGCTTCATATCCAGCTTCTTTAATGGTTTGAATGGCATGAACTGTTGAATAATCAAATTCCACCCCTTGTCCAATTCTTATTGGTCCTGCTCCTAATACAATTATTTTCTTTTTCTTACTTATGATAGATTCATTTTCTTCTTCATAGGTTGAATAAAAATATGGTACATAACTTTCAAACTCACTACTACAAGTATCTATCATTTTATAAACTGGATAAATTTTTTCTTGCTTTCTTAACTTATATATATCTTCTTCTGTTTTTTTCCATACTTTTGCAATATATTTATCACTAAATCCCATCTTTTTAGCTTGTTTTAATACTTCTATGTTTTCCTTATTTTCTTTTACGATTTCTTCCATTTTTACAATATTTTTAATTTTTTCTAAGAAAAACATATCTATTTTAGTAATATTATAGATTAATCCTAAGTCTACATCTCTTCGAATCAGTTCTGCTATGGCATAAATTCTATCATCTCTTCCTTCTTTAATGTATTCCATTAATTCTTCTGTTTCTACTTTATTGAATTTGTCCATTTGCATATGGCATACGCCAATTTCTAGAGAACGAATGGCTTTTAATAGACTTTCTTCTACCGTTCTTCCTACACTCATAACTTCCCCTGTTGCTTTCATTTGTGTACTCAATTTATTAGAGGCAAGTGTAAATTTGTCAAATGGAAATCTTGCTACTTTTGATACTACATAGTCTAATGCTGGTTCAAAACTTGCTGGTGTATTAGCTAACATGATTTCGTCTAATCTCATACCAACTGCAATTTTAGCAGATACTCTAGCAATTGGATAACCACTTGCTTTTGATGCTAAAGCAGAAGAACGTGATACTCTAGGATTTACTTCTATTAGGTAATAGTTAAAGGAATGTGGGTCTAAAGCAAATTGAACATTACATCCCCCTTCTATTTTTAGGGCACGAATAATCTTTAAGGCGCTATCTCTTAATAATTGGTATTCTTTATTGGTTAATGTTTGACTTGGTGCCACTACAATAGAGTCTCCTGTGTGAACTCCTACTGGATCTAAGTTTTCCATATTACATACGGTAATTGCTGTATCGTTGCTATCTCGAATTACTTCATACTCAATTTCTTTATAGCCTTTGATACTTTTTTCCACTAATACTTGTCCAACTGGGGATAGTTTTAAGGCATGTTTTATAATTTCTTTTAGTTCTTCTTCATTGTCAGCAAAGCCTCCTCCTGTTCCTCCTAATGTAAAGGCTGGTCTTAAAACAACAGGATATCCTATTTGGTTGGCTGCTTTAATTCCTTCTTCTATGGTAGTTGCTATAATGGAGTCTAGTACTGGTTCTCCTAGTTCTTCACATAGGGCTTTAAATTTTTCTCTATCTTCTGCTCTTTCAATACTTTCACTGCTGGTTCCTAAAAGTTCTACTTGGCATTCTTGTAAAACTCCTTTTTTGTATAGTTGCATCGCTATGTTTAATCCTGTTTGTCCTCCAATCCCTGGCAAAATAGCATCTGGTCTTTCATAACGAATAATTTTTGCTACATATTCCATGGTTAATGGCTCCATGTATACTTTGTCTGCAATGGTTGTGTCTGTCATGATGGTCGCTGGATTAGAGTTTACTAGTATTACTTTATATCCTTCTTCTTTTAAGGCTAGACAGGCTTGTGTTCCTGCATAGTCGAATTCTGCTGCTTGTCCTATTACGATTGGTCCTGATCCTATTACTAATACACTTTTTATATCTTTTCTTTTTGGCATGTTTTAATCTCTCCTTATTTAATATTTTTTTATAAACTTAAACTTGTTAAATTTTCAAAAGCTCGTTCAAGTTAATTTTCAATTCGCTATTTTCAAATTTAGCAAGTTAAGTTATAAATTAATTATTTAACAAGCAAATAAACTTATCAAATAAGTATCCACTGTCTTGAGGTCCTGGTGCGCTTTCCGGATGATATTGTACACTAAATACTTTGTCTTTTTTACTTTCTACACCTTCTACGGTATCATCTAAAATATTTTTATGTGTTACTGTTAAATCTGTTTTTGCTAATGATTTTTCATCCACCGCATAACTATGATTTTGACTTGTTATTTCTATTTTATCATTTTCTAAATTTAATACTGGATGATTTCCGCCTCTATGTCCAAATTTTAATTTATAAGTTTTAGCACCATAAGCCAAACTTATCATTTGGTGCCCTAAACATATTCCAAAGATTGGATATTTTCCACGCAATTGTTTTACTAATTTGATTACCTCTTTTACATCTTCTGGGTCTCCTGGTCCATTAGATAAAAATATACCATCTGGTTTTAAGTCCATAATCTCTTTTGCTGTTGTGTTGTAGGGAACAACTGTTACATTACAACCCCTTTTGTTTAAACTTCTTACAATATTTAATTTGATACCACAGTCGACTGCTACAATGTTATATTTGTGATTTGCTGTTCTCGAATACCATTTTTTCTTGCAACTTACTTTTGCTACGGCATCTTTTGGTATTTCTGTTTCTCTTAATTTCTTTAATGCTTTTTGCTTACTGGTATTACTGTCTGTTATGATTACTTTTCTACTTCCTTTTTCACGAATACTTCTGGTTAGTTTTCTAGTATCAATTCCTGCAATTCCTGGTATATCATTTTCTTCTAGATATTCGGATAATGTTTTGGTATAACGAAAGTTGCTTGGTAAGTCATTGTATTCTCTTACTATCATTCCTCCTATAGTTGGTTGCTTGGTTTCATAGTCGTCATCTGTAATTCCATAGTTTCCAATTAAAGGATATGTCATTACTACCATTTGATAGGTATATGATGGGTCTGATACAATTTCTTGATATCCTACCATGGATGTATTGAATACGATTTCACACACTGCTTCTTTGTCTGCTCCAAATCCGTATCCATAGTATTCTTCTCCGTCTTCTAATACGATTTTTTTGTTGAATTCTTTCATAGGTACCTCCTTAAATACAAAAAAATAAGGACTATAAATCCTTATTTAAAATGCGAATAAAAATAAAACAACGATTAAGAAAACGTTTGCTTTTTTTATGAAATTTGTTTTTCTTAACATTTCTTTCATTTTTTCGCATCCTTTCTTTTTGGTTGTTTTTATGTTGGTTAATTTTTCTATATCTTATTTATTATAACAAATTTCGATTTTGTATTCAAGTGTTTTTTCTTTTTTATTATAATTTATAAGTTTTTACATTTTCTTCTAGATTAATGGCATAAAAAGAGCAAAAGGATTTTTTCCAATTGCTCACATTTTATTGAATTTTGTATTTCAAAACTACTTTATTTGCTTTTTATAGTTTAGCTTTTTACAACGTTCTGTTCTACAAATATAAAGCGAGCCTGAAACCATTGTACTCATTACGTCTCGAAGAATCGTAGTAGGCATAGTTATATGAAGCTGGCTTAGTTGAACCTTTATAAGTTCCCTCCCCACCTCTACCTACACTGTTGTCAGTAGGGTATACTTCTGATGTCCATTCACATACATTTCCTGCTAAATCATAAATATTATTAGCTTTTGTCTCATTAAATACTCCTGTCTTTATTAATTCTTCTGTATTAGAAAAAGTATCATCACTATAATTTCCCCAAGTTTTACTATCTCCTATTAATTCATTTGAAGTTTTGGACTTGGTTTCATATAACCATCCTAGTGTTCTATTCCATGCTGCTCCTGTTAATAATGAGCTATTTAAATTTGTTTTATAAGCTTTTGCTTTACTTAATGCATCTGTTTGAGAAATAAGATTGTATACAAATTGGTTCTTTTTGGTAACTAGTGTTCCTTCTTTAGTTGAATAGGTTCTTTCTTTTGTTGCTGAAGCATCTCCTGCTTCATATCTTCCAATATAAAATCCTCCGTTTTTGTTGACTTTAGCTTTATAATCTTCTGTTTCTGAATAGTTTTTATAGAAATCCACATTATGTACGATATATTCTTCTACTGTCTTTCCATTTAACATTTCTTCTAAGTTTTCATATCCTTTTGCTTTTGCATATTCTTCTGTTGCTGCCCAATCTCTAAAAGTATCAAGAGCATATAAGCTATGCACAGATAAGAATGCTTTTTTATTTTCTCCACTTTCAGTTGTAACAGCAATTCTATAAGGACCATTAATCGTCGGTTCAATTTGTTCATTATATTGTTTTCCTATATTGTCACTTTCTCCTTTGGTTACAATATCATCTCCATAAGGGTCTGTTATCACTAAACTTGTTATCTTTTCTTCACTACTTACTTTAGCTGTTATCTTTTGATTTTGTTCTACTGGCACCCATACAAATTGATTTCCTGCTAAGTCAGCATCTACTCCTTTATTGGCATCAGAAGGGTCATCTGAAATAACATAACCTTCATCTATTGTTCCTCCCACATGCACAAATCCTTCTGGTGGTGTAATACTCGTTACTTTTGTTCCTTTAATAGAAAATTCGTTAATTGTTATTTTTCCCTTTTCAGCAATTTCGATTTGTCCTTTTTCATTAATGATTAACTCTACTCCTTTATAGCTAACTTTTAAGTTTGTTCCTTCTACTGTTACAATTGCTGTTGGGTCTTCCTTTCTTAATTCTTTTTGTAATTCTTCTGCTTTTTTATTAATATCCCATCCATTCATAATAGCATCTGTTTCTACTGATGCATACGCTATTTTTATTTCTTCTTTAATGCCTTCTTCTTTCGTAATTTCTTTGGCTGTATTTGCTTTGGTTAATAATCCATTTTCTCCTGTTAAAGTTGCAATACTTATTCCTGCTAAAATTAATAAAATAATAATTGTAATTACTAATGCAATCAGTGTAATTCCTTTGTTTTTCACCATTCTTTCCTCCATTTTCTTCTGTTTTTCAATAAAAATTTTATCAATGTAAAAGAATTATGTCTATATGTTTACAATCACATGTCTATTTTATTTTAATAAAAAAAGATATTAGGCTTTTACACCTAATATCCAAATTTCATATAAAACTATTCTTTACTAGCAATATAGCAAGCTAAATCAACTAATTTATTAGAATATCCCCATTCATTGTCATACCAAGCAACTAATTTTACAAAAGTATCAGTAAGCATAATACCTGCTGTACTATCAAAAATAGAAGTATGTGGGTCTGTTGTAAAATCAGAAGAAACAACTGGATCTGTTACATATTCTACAATTCCCTTCATTTCGTTTTCAGAAGCCTTTTTCATAGCTTCACAGATTTCCTCATAAGTTGCTGGTCTTTCTAAGTTACAAGTTAAATCAACTACTGAAACATCTGCTGTTGGAACTCTAAATGCCATACCTGTTAATTTTCCATTTAAGCTTGGAATAACTTTTCCAACTGCTTTAGCAGCCCCTGTTGAAGATGGTATAATATTACTAGCAGCTGCTCTACCACCTCTCCAATCTTTTTTAGAAGCTCCATCTACTGTTTTTTGTGTAGCTGTCATAGCATGAACGGTTGTCATCAATCCATCTTTAATTCCAAAATTATCATTAATAACTTTAGCAAGTGGTGCTAAACAGTTAGTTGTACATGATGCATTAGATACAATGTTCATACTTGGGTCATATTCCTCATGATTAACCCCCATAACAAACATTGGCGCGTCTTTTGAAGGTGCACTAATAATTACTTTCTTAGCACCTGCGTCAATATGTGCTTGTGCTTTTTCAAGAGTTGTAAACACACCTGAACACTCTAATACATAGTCAACACCTAATTCTCCCCAAGGAATATTGTGTGGATCCATTTCATTAAAGACTTTAATCTCTTTTCCATTTACAGTTAAAACATTATCTTTTCCTTCTACTGTTCCTTCAAACTTTCCATGAACTGTATCATATTTTGTCATATAAGCCATATAATCTGCTGTTATAAATGGGTCATTTATTGCAACAACCTCTACTTCATCTTTCTTTAATGCTGCTTGGAATGATAAATTTCCTATTCTTCCAAATCCATTAATACCAATTTTTACTGACATAACATTTCCTCCTTCTCGATGCTTTTCCTATTAATTAGCATCTACTCTTTACTATAGTATTACCTATTTTACTTAGGCAATTCAATTCTATACCAAAAAAACATACTTTGCAAGTATTTTTTTTGTTTTTTTTGGCTAGCTTTGGCTGGCTTTGGGACAGGCACCAAACCGGACATTGTGTCGTAATTTGGGACAGGTTCTCGAGAAGTTACTCATATCACATTTTTCTCTTTATATGCTCTTTGTACTGTTTTTATACTAATTCCTAGTACTCTTGCTATTTGTTGTTGTGTTATTCCTCTTATTTTTCTAATCTTTTGAATTACCTTATTCCTATAAATCGCATTATATCTTTGTATCTCTTGAATATTTTCAATTTCCAATTCTTTTTTTATAAAATAAATCACTTCTTCATCTGTTAACTTATTTTTCATTTCATATTCTAGTAATTCTGTACTCTCCTGAAAATTAATACCTTTTTTATTGAACTCAAAAAACTCTTCTATATTATTTTTATCTTCTGGAGAAAATATTTCTAACAATTTTTCTGTATCTACTATTTTATTTGCCTTTTCAAAATTTTTCTTTTGGAAATATTCTGGATAGCTACTCCATTTGTATTCTTCCATTGAACTAATTTTAGCTTTTAAGGGATTTTGATGAATATATCTGACCAAATTTAATATATAATACACATTTTCAACATTTCTACTTTGAAATCTATTTTCAAATAAATGACCTACTCTTTTATATTTTTTATTAAAATAATTAGCATAACTAGTTCCTATACTATGGATAATTTGGGATAGTTTATGATTTTCATCTTTAATTTCTAAATGAATATGATTTGGCATTAAAACATATGAATATACTTGATATAAAAATTTCTTTTTGGTTTTTCTAATAATATCTTGAAATTCTAAATAATCTTTATCTTCGAAAAAAATATCTTGTTTGTTTATACCTCGTAACATACAATGATAGATATTACTATGGCTTTTTCTTCTTGGTTGCCTCGGCAATCTTATTTAACCTCCCTTCCTATTATGTATCTAAATAGTAAAAAGAGTATAACACATTTTTTACTGTTTGGCTATACTCTTTTTATTTTTTTACACTTTTTATTTTTTCACCTATCAACCTGTCCCAAAATAAGACATAATGTCTGGTTTGGTGCCTGTCCCCATTTGCGACAAAGTGTCTAGCTGTGTGCCTGTCCCAAAACGCGACTTAGGACGATGATAAACATCGCATGTGACCAGCCGAGACCCAAGACCCAGTTTGGCTGTAGTGTATTGTTATCTACTTGTTCTCCTAAAAAGCTGTGTTTTCCTGCGGTTTTTATGACAAAGTCAAAGGTTTCTTTGGCTTTTTTCTTTTCTCCTGTTTCTAAGTAGTATAATGTCATCCATAAATTAGCAATTGGCCATGGGTTTCCATTTCTGTAATGGTCTCCTTCAAATCTTTGATAGCCTCCCGTATAGGTTCTTAAAGATAAGTTAATTCTTTCTATTGTGTTTATAATTTTCTTTTCTTTGGCTTTGAATAGATTAAATGGCGTGACAGCACCTATCATACTGATGTCCATTTTTTGGTCTTCTGTGTTTCTTAAGTAGGTTTTCTTTTCTTGGTCATACATGTTTTGATTGATGTATTTTTTAATTTCTGTTTGTAGTTTTTCTAGCTCTCTTTCACTTTTTAGTATCTTTTCTTCTTTTAATCGATTGTTCTCAAAGTCTGATGTTTTATCTCCTAATGCACGGTACATTCTCATAATACATTCAAATGCTGAATAGATGCTTGCTAATGAATACAAATGAATTCCTTCACACATTTCCCAAAGGTCATAACTTACATGGTATCTATGACCTTGTCGATTGACACTTGCTTCGATTTCTTCTTGTACTTTATCTTTGTCATGTTCTGCTTTACTTTCTACATTTAGCCAGTCTTTTACATAGCGTTTCAAGAATTCTACTGCTTTTTCGCACATTTGTAAATTATCTTTTAAAAACTTTTCAGACTTTGTATGTTGGTAGTGTTCATAAACGCCATATACTACACTTGCTGTTTCATCAATTTGATAGCCCCAAGCTGGTGCTAATTTTCCATCTGTAAAAAATCTTTGTTCCCACATTCCATTTTTACTTTGTGTTTTTTTGCAGAAGTTTTTATAGAATTTTTCTGTGTCTTTTTCCATCTTTAAGATATCCATCGCTTTGGTTACAAATACAGCATCTCTTGTCCAACAATACGCATATCTTCCACATTGTGTAAAATTCTCATCTACTTCTGCTGAAGCGATAATGCCTCCTGTTTCAGCATTGGTTAATAGTGGGAATAATAAAATGCTTCTTTTATAGATATCATAAATCTTTTCTTCATAGCTATTTTCTGGTTCTTTTAAGTTTAATCCATTGTGTGTTTTTACATATTTTCTCCAATAGGCTTTGGTATTGGTATATTCTTTATTTAAATCAATCTTTTTAATTCTTTCTATTTCATCTTCAATTTCTGATATGTTTTTATTTTCTCCTATGGCAATACAAATTTCTAATGTCTTCTTTTCTTGTGGTTTAATAATTCCTAAATCATAGCAAATACTAGTATCCTTTGACATTCCAATATAATCTTTGTCAAAAATTTCTCCTCTTTTTATCGTTTCCTTGCTACCATTGATTTGATGTTTAGCAAGTTTATGTCCTTTGGCAAAGGTGGAAAAAGTAAAATCATGTGCATATTGTAGCATTCCTCCATCTACAATTTTGCAGCTAACATGATTGTTATAGTCAGATAACAATTGAGAATGAATGTAAAAGCTTGTGTCCAAATCAATTTTTCCATCATTTAAAAAGATGTACTTTTTCACCAATACATTTTCTTTTATCATAACATAATCAGTTTGAAGAACTTTTAAGTTAAAATAAGTATTTGTTATCTCTGTATTTAAAATATTTGTATCAGTATCATAATATTGTTTATATACATTATTAATATCATCATGCAAATAAATTAAATCCGAATTATTTATTTTCACTCCCGTATGAAAGTAATCTACATACTGTCTGTTATCTTTGCTTGGAAAATACACTCTTTGCATTTCTCCTTTTCCTGTAAACGTTACTAGCATGTTCTTATTTCCTATCATTGCTTCATTAAAATACTTATTTTCCATTTTTTCTCCTCTTGATGTTTTTTGGGACGGGGTCAAAAAACATCGTTTATTTTATTATTAATTTTACTCATGTATTATATAAAAACATAATTAAGGTATGAAGCCCTACTCATAAACTTAATATATAATAATATCTCGTTATTTTAAGGCGATGTTTTTTGACCCCGTCCCAAAAAACATCATCCTTCTATTACATTTATGATTTGTTTTTCTAAGTCTTTTATTTTTTCATTTATTCTAAAGATGTCTTCATCTTTTAGTTTATTGTCGTCTATATCTTGTCTTACATAAGCATCCATATCCTTGATTTCATCTTTTAGTTTTTGTAATCTTTCTATTACTTCTCTTCTTATGGTCGATGTAATTTTTCTTTCTATTTTATGGGTCATTTCTACTTTTCCTTCCTTAACGTTATCTTCAATTGCTCCTATTTCGTAGGTTTCCCCAAATTCTGGTACTGTTACGTGGATACCTGTGTCTTGTTTTATTTTTTCTTCTAATACATTTTGGGCTTCTTCTTCTCCATGTACTAAGAAGATGTGTTTTGGTTTGTTGATAAATGAGTAGATAAAGTTCATTAATCCTTCTTGGTCAGCATGTCCAGAATATCCTTCAATGTATTCAATTCTAGCATTTACTGCAATTTCTTCTCCAAAAATTTTTACTTTTTTGGCTCCATTTACAATGTTGTATCCTAAGGTTCCTACTGCTTGATAGCCAACGAATAGAATTGTTGATTTTGGATCCCATAGGTGATGTTTTAAGTGGTGTTTAATTCTTCCTACTTCACACATTCCACTTGCTGATATAATGATGCTTGGCGTTGGGTCTTCATTTAATGCTTTGGATTCGTCTGCTGTTTGAGTGAATTTTAATCCTGGAAATTCAAGCGGATTGTCTCCTTGCATAATTTCTTGTTGAATTTGTTCTTCAAATAGATTTGTATTTTCTCTAAATACTTCTGTCGCAGATATGGCTAAAGGGCTGTCTACAAATACATTTGATTTCATTAATGTTTTGTATTTTCTTCTAAACTCGTCGTCATCTTTTACTTCTTTTAATTTGTTAATTTCATATAAAATTTCTTGTGTTCTTCCGTACCGCAAAAGATGGTATAACAACGCTTCCTCCCTTGTCTAATGTTTCTGATACGATGTCTAAGAATAGCTCTGCTTTTTCATCATTTCTTAAATGAAATCTACTACCATATGTTGATTCCATTACTAAATAATCTGCACTTTCTATCATAGTTGGTGAATCTAATAAAGGAATATCATTATTTCCCAAATCTCCTGTAAATACTGTCTTGGTTTCTTTTCCATCTTCTTTGGTCCATAATTCAATAATACTAGACCCTAACATATGACCTGCATCATTAAATCTTACATGAATATCTTCCGTAATTTCTATGATTTCATCATATTGTACTGGTTCAAAAATTTCTAATGACCTAGCTGCTTCTTCTGCTGTATAAAGTGGCTCTCTTTCTTTTTCTCCTTTTCTTTTTCTTTTTTTGTTTTTCCACTCATTTTCCATTTCTTGAATATGTCCACTATCTGGCAACATTAAAGCACATAAATCACAGGTTGCTTTATGAGCATAAATTTTATTCTTAAATCCTTCATTATAAAGTTTTGGTATTCTTCCAGAATGGTCAATATGAGCATGGGTTAATAACATAAAATCAATTTCTGTTGGATTAAACTCAAATTCTTCTGCATTTTGATTTTCATATTCTGCTTTTCCTTGCCACATTCCACAATCTACTAAGAATTTTTTTCCACAAGCCTCTACTAAAAAGTTGGAACCTGTAACCGTTCTAGTTGCTCCTAAAAATGTAATTTTCATTTATCTTCCTCCCATTTCAATCAAAAATTTTGATTTTTTTATTTATTTTAAATGTCAAATCTTCTTTTTTTATATTTTCTATTTCTTCTAATTTTATCTTTTCTTCAAATACATTTTCATCAAATAATTGTATATAATAAGCGTCTTTTTCTTTTGTTAATTTAATTGATAGGTCTTCTAAATTAATTACTCTTACATAAAATATATTTTTTAAAATTTGATAATCTATTTCTTTTTGTTTTGAAAAAATATCAATTAATTTGAATTCATGTGCTTTAGCAATTAGCATTGTTTCTACTTTTTTTCGTTCGCTTTCTATTTCTGGTATTTGATGTATTTCTTTTCTATCACTAATTGGTAGCAGACAATAATACCTAAATTCATAGATAAGTTTCAATATTTCTTGCTTCGTTTCTGCTTTTTTTATCTTTATTTCATAACAATTTAAAAATATTTTTTGCAATTCTAAAATTCTATTCTTAATTTGCTCTTCTATATCCTTGTTATCAATTCGTTTTAAATAGCATTCTTTGATTTCTAGTTCTTCTTTTAATTCTACAAATTTTTGCGGATTTAATAAAAGGTTTAATTTTTCTAATCTTTCTAATTTTTTTTCTCTTTCCTTAGCCATCATTTGTGATAATATTCTAACACTAAAGATTTTTTCTTCTAATGGTAAAAACTCATTCCTCTTTTCATATTCTTCTTGCAACATTGTTCTGTTATTTAATGTTTCATCCATTCTCTTAATCTCTTTTGTTAATTCTCTTTTTTCTTTTGTTATTTCCTGTACAAATTTTTGGTTATCTTTTATCTTTTCTAGTTTGTTTTCTACTTCTTTTTTTTCTTTTTCTAGTTTTGTTTTTATTTTTTTATTATATCTAGCTGTTAATAATACAGATAGTACTTTTAAATTTTCTAACAATTCTTCTTGCTTTTCTTCTCCATATCGTTCTTGCAATTTATCTTTAAAACTTTCTAAGTAGTCGATAATAAATTCTTTGTTTTGAACCCATTTGTTTAAAAATTTCTGTCCTATTAAAATTCTTATATTTTGATACACTAAATTGTGGTAAATACTTTCTATCTCTCTTGGGATGGTTGTCCAAGAATAGCCATTAAAATCACGGATTGGCTCAACTGTGTCGATATTCTTTCCTACATTAATGACATCTGATAAAGTTCTATCAATAATATAATATTTATTCTTAATAATCTTTTCATTTCTATTAATTTTAGCAATGCAATACAGTAATTTTCTTTCAATTGGATAACAAATAATTCTTTTTTTATTTTTTTCTACCAGAAATGTCTTATTTCCTAACATTTCACTTTCTTTTGAATTTAGTTTTACAATTTTTATATCTTCACAATTGTTTTTTATATTATGAATAATAGATTGGATAAACTCTTCTTTTTCTTCTACATCTGGTTTTACTTTCTCATAATCCCTATAAGCTGTTTCAATTTTATATAAAATACTAAGTAACATACTTTTGGTATTCTCATCAAAAGCTTTCTTTTCTAGCACTTTTTCCAATTCATTATTATAGTCTTTTTTCACAATTTTATCTAAAAATTTATCGGTTTTCTTTTGCAAAACTTTTCTCCTTTCAGCCAAGGGATTGATGGGACATCCCTTTCACCTGTTAATTTTATAAAGGCTGTCCCCTTATTCCCCGAAACAGGGATTTTAAGGGGCGTCCCCAAATCCCTGTTTTAGTTCATTCCATCTATCTAAAGTCATAAGTACTTCTCTTGGTTTGCTTCCTTGATATCCAGAAATAACGCCTCTTTCCTCCATTTGGTCTATAATTCTTCCTGCTCTTGCATATCCTACTTTAAACCTTCTTTGGATAAATGATGTGGAAGCTTGACCAGTTTCTACTACAGTTTGAATTGCATCCATTAAGAATGGATCGGTATCATCGTCTTCACTTGCTTCGCTAGCTAATTCTTTGTCTGTTTTATTGCTATTTTCAATACTTTCTAGAATATCTTCGCTATAAGTAGCTGTTCCATTTGATTTTACGAAATCTACAATTTTTTCTACTTCATCATCTGTTACAAAAGCGCCTTGTACTCTTGATGGTTTTGGTGCTCCTGATGGAAAATATAGCATGTCTCCTTTTCCTAACAATTTTTCAGCACCTACACTGTCTAAGATAGTTCTTGAGTCTACTTGTGATGATACTGCAAAGGCAATTCTAGATGGTACATTGGCTTTAATTAGCCCTGTAATAACATCTACAGATGGTCTTTGTGTTGCAATTACTAAGTGCATTCCTGCTGCTCTTGCTTTTTGTGCTAATCGACAAATTGCATCTTCTACATCACTTTTTGCTACCATCATCAAATCTGCTAATTCGTCTACAATAATAACAATTTGTGGCAATTTTCCAGCTTCTTCTTCTTTTTCAATTGCTTTGTTATATCCTTTTAAATCTCTTACTCCTTTTTCAGCAAATAGATTATATCGATTATCCATTTCTTGCACTGCCCATGCTAAAGCACCAGCCGCCTTCCTTGGGTCTGTTACAACTGGAATTAAAAGATGTGGAATTCCATTGTATACTGATAATTCTACTACTTTTGGGTCTACCATAACAAATTTCACTTCACTTGGTTTAGCATGATAGATAATACTTGTAATAATTGTATTGATGCATACACTTTTTCCAGAACCTGTAGAACCTGCAATTAGAACGTGTGGCATCTTGCTGATATCAGCCAATTGTACATTTCCTGCTACGTCTTTTCCCAAAGCTATGGCTAGCTTAGAATCATTTTCTTTAAATACATCACTATCTAAAACTTCTCTTAAATGTACAGCTTCTCTCGTATTATTTGGCACTTCAATTCCAACCGCTTGTTTTCCTGGAATAGGTGCCTCAATTCGAATCGTTTCTGCTGCTAAATTTAGTGCAATATCATCTGCTAAATTCGCAATTTTACTAACACGAACTCCCTCTGCTGGTTTCAATTCATATCTAGTAATTGCAGGACCAACTGATACATTTTCTACTTTTGCTGATACCCCAAAACTATATAAAGTTTTCTGCAATTTCGTAGCCGTATCTGTTAATGCTTTAGCACCACCTTTTAATCCTTTTTTATTTGGCTTGCTTAAAATTTCTAGTGGTGGATATTCGTAATGTTCATCTTCCACTGTCATAGCATGTTCTAATTGTAAAACAGCTCTTTTCTTTTCTTCTTTTTGTTCTTCTACATCCTTAAATAAGTTACTTTCAATCACATCAGGCTCAGGTTCTAGTTCTTGGCTTTGTTCTCGTTTTGCCAATAATTTTGATTTTGTCTGTTTAGTTAGCGGTTCTAAATCATCTTCACTATGATCATATTTCTTTAAACCAATTTTTTCGTCAGTGTTATCCACAATTCTTCCGCCAAAGTTGATTTTTATTTGGTCTCCTATTTCATCTCTTTCTTGTTTTTCTAGTTCTCTTTGTGCTAGTCGTTCTTCTCTTAACCTTTTTCTACGCTCTTGCGCAGTTTCTCTTCCTTCTTTTTCCCTTTCTTTTCTTAACTCTTCTCTGTGAGCTAGCCTTTCTTCTTTTCTTTCTTCTGCCCTTTCCAACATTCCATTAATAATTTCTGATAAATTAATTCCAAAAGTAAATACTATTAATATAATGGCAATTCCAAGACAAAGAATAATAGCTCCTATATTTCCTAATAACTTGGTAAGTGGTACAGCTCCACAAGAGCCAATTGCACCTCCACCCTTGCTTTGTGAACCTAAAAAATAAGCATCTTTTACTACTTCTGACAATTCTTTATTGGTTTGTAATTCACCTGATGAAATTTGAAAAACACTACATACAATGCATAAACTTACTAATAAAATTCCATATTGAATTAATTTAGGATTTAGTTCTTCGCTTCCCTCTGATGCTAATTTAATTGCTATTACAAAAATACCAATTGGTAATATGTATTGTATTATTCCTAACATTCCTCCTAATATTTCATTTAATTTCACTCCTATTACACCAGATTTCGTATAAATTAAAACTGCTAAAAGAATGCTTAGTATAATTAGAGTTACCACTGTTACATCTGCTTTACTTGCTGTATTTTTTTTCTTTTTATATCTTCTTTTTTTTGCCATTTTTACACCATCCTTTTTGAACAATTAGTGAAACAGTTTTGAGACGGTTGGGGACAGGTCTTAAGTGTCTCATTTTATTTTTTTAAAGAAAATGAGACACTTAAGACCTGTCCCCAACCGTCTCAAAACTGTCCCCAATCGACCCTTTATTTCAATTCATTTCTACTGTTTTGTATCGTTTTTATTGTATCTTCTAAAGATATTTGCATCAAATTCAATGCTTCTGTCATATTGGTTCCTAATTTTTCTAAAGTTCCTGCTAATATGTCTTCTGTATTAGATAGAATATTATCTGCATATTCTTTTGTTCCTTTTGAAATCTCTCTTGACATTTCATTTGCTGTTTCGATGATTTCTGTTTTTTGGTCATAAGCTTTTCTTGTTATTTCATGTTCATCTACCATAGCAATAATTCTATTTTCAGCTTCTTTTACAATACCATCTGCTTCTTTTTGTGCTTCTACTAAGATACGTTGTCTTTCTTCTTTAATCCATTTAGCTTGTTTTAATTCATCTGGAAGCTTTAATCTAATCTCTTTAATTAAATCTAACATTTCATCTTTGTCTACAATTCCTTTAGAAGAAAATGGTAGATTTCTACTTGTTTCTAATATTTCCTCTAACGTTTCTAATAATGTAAATAATTCCATGGTTTACCCCTTTCCTTTTTGGCTTAAGAAGATAAGATATACTCTTCCATATTTTCTTTCATCCATGATTTCTATATTTAAATCTTTTAACTGTTCTATCACTGTTTTTTCTTGGTCTGTTTCTATTATGATAGTACTTTCTTCTTTCACTAAATTGTTTTCTAATAACAATTTAACAGCTTCATAAGCAAAATTTGTTTGATATGGTGGATCAATAAAAACAACATCTATTTTCTCTTTTAGTTTGTTTCTAATAAGTTCCTTAAAATCTGTTTGATATACTTCTACTTGTTCTTCTGTATGGGTTTTTTCCCTATTCTTTTTTATAATTTGAATAGCTTGTTTTGAATTGTCACATAAGATAGCTTGTTTAGCACCTCTACTAACAGCTTCTATGCCACAAGCTCCACTTCCAGAAAACAAATCTAAAAAAATACTATCTTGTATTTTAGGTTGAAGAATATTAAACAAAGACTCTCTTACCCTATCTAATGTTGGTCTTGTATTGTTTCCTTCTAATGTATATAATTTTGTTCCTTTTGCTTTTCCACCTATAATTCTCATATTATTATTTTATCCTTTTTTCCTATAATGTCAAGAGTATTCATATAAATGTAACATACATTTAACAGTTCTG
>CANEEJ010000022.1 GCA_947426525.1 uncultured Clostridium sp.
AAATCACTTATTCAATTTTTATTTCTTTTGTTTCACATCAATTGTAACACTACACAATACATCCCAATACCTAAGGTTACTAGAAAAAATTAACAATGATTGCAAAATTATGTAAATATGTTACAATATAAAAAGATACAATTTATGTATTGTTGAAATAAGTAGTGCTTATAGCCAATATTACTTAAATAATTTTAAGGAGGAAAAAGATGAAGTAAAAGTTTGTTAAGTGTTAGTAAAAGTAGTAAAGTGAAAATTGAATAGGGAAAGAAACTTAATAATTTGTTTTCAAAGAAAAGGAGAAAAAACATGAAGGTTAACAAAGGTGTCGTAATTACAGTTGTAGCAGTTATTGCAGCAGTTATCGCATTAATAGTAGGAATTACCTCTGTACCAGGAAATGCTATCAAGTATGAAGAGAAAGTAACAGAGGCGCGGTCGGCAATTAAGATACAGGAAAAAGCAAGAAATGAAACACTTCCTAATATGGCAGATTGTGTTAAGCACTACGACAAGCATGAGGCAGAAACAATAATTAACACAATAAAAGCTCGTAGAGGAGAAGATGGTACTATTACAGATGAGACGGTAAATGAAGTTATGAGACAAATTAATGTAGTAGTGGAAAGATATCCTGAGCTAAGCAGTCAGAAAAATTATGAAGAGCTTATGAATGAAATTTCTAAAGCGGAAAACAAAATTGCCAATACCAGAGAGGCTTATAATAAAACGGTAAGCAGGTATAATAATTATACAAGGCATCCATTACGAAAATTCTTTCTTTCTCTAACAGGGTATGAGAGAATTGAATTTCCGAAATTAGATTATGATGTTTCTGAAGATGCTCCTACTAATTTATTGGATTAACCAAAGGAGGAGAATATGGAGATTAAAAAAAGGGAAATTATATGTAGCGTAGTAATTATTGCTGTTATGCTGATAGCGGGAAGTTTCATTAGCGAAAAAATACGGCAGTCAATGTTAGAAAAGTATCAAGAATATGATACGGCAATACATGTTGACACGGAAGAAATGTTTCGGTATGGCATGCGGACAAATGCTGGAAATGCTTTTGTATATGGCAAATTAAAAACGCTTGACCCGGTTAAATTTCCAGAAATTACAGGTGAATATTCTTATATAAAAAAAGAAGAACAAAAATATAGAAAGCATTGGAGAACTGTTACTGAAACATATAGAGACTCCAATGGAAAAAAACATACAAGAAAAAGTAAAGAAGAATATTGGACCTGGGACACAATGAGCACTGAAACGAAAACAGCAACGAAAATTTCATATTTAAATGTTGAATTTAAATATGAAAAAATTCCCTTCCCTAGAAGTAAAATGGTAGAAATTCTAGATACAGGATACCATAAAAGAAATGTATATTATGGTACTGGTACAGAATTTAAAGGGACGATTTTTAGTGACTTAAAAAATAACACCATTAACAAAACATCTTTTTACAACAAACAAACCATTGAAGAAACAATAGAAAGCTTAGAAGATGGGCATCAAATATGGATTTTTTGGATAAGCTGGATAATAATAACTGCAATAATGGTAGTTGGATTTTGCTATTTGGACAATCGATGGTTAGATTAAGCACTACGAAAAGAAGCCAAGGATTTCGTATACGAAATCCTTGGCTCTTTTCTTTTTTAATACATCCAAATCATAACATTAGCAAAAATAACAACAAAAATAGAAAAAGCAATCACTACAATACCACCAGATTTATTCTTAATAGTATTAATTTCATAAAAAGCATAACCAATCGTTTTTAATAAAATAAAAAGACTAAGTAATAAAAATAAAACATGATAAACAAGATTAAACAAAATAAAAACTCCTTTCTTGTCCCATATTACTATTTACAAATTAAATTTATTTTGGGACATCATGCTTATTTTTGAGATAAAGGGGTGTCCCCTTAATCCCCAAAAAAGGGATTTTAAGGGACATCCCCAAATCCCTGTCTCAAGTTTCTGTAATTAACATACTAGATTTAACAGAAGTGTCAATTTCTACACCAAAGAAAGCGCTTTGATAATTATCACACCAGTTATAATGATCAAAGTCTTGTGTCGTAAAAAAGTTACCTAAGGCGTATTTGCCGAAACCATTAATGTCAGATTTAAATTCCTTTGAAGTTTTATAGAGATAATCAGAAAATACAGATTCTAGGTATTTATTACAGGTTTGAGAAATCGTATCTAAGGTTTGAGGTTCTAAATATTGAGAATTATTAGACATGGAGTAAATTCGACCGCTAAACTTAGCTTTCAGTTTGATATAAGGAGATGATGTTGAAGTATCAATAGAAATGTGAGGGGAAGCTTCAGGCGTTAAATAAATATCGAGATAGCTATTAGCATCATCAGGGTCTGGAATAGAGATTAAGAAACGGTCAACTTCATTTCGAATGGCTAAATAGGTGGTAGTTTCTAAAGCACATAACTCACCTACTAGTTTATCATCTTTGAAAGCTGCGATACCAATATTTTCGGAACCGTTTTCTCCTTCAATTGGTGTTTGATTGGATTTTACATTATAGTTTTCTTGAATATGATTATTTCCCTGATTTTCAGGTTTTTCTGTTGAAATTCCTCCTAAAATAGCAACCGGTTCACAAGTTTTACAAATAATAGCATTAAAAAAATCACCTATGGTAGCATCTGGTTTAAAACCAGTGTATTTACTAGAATTTGTAAAAATTTCATAATATTTTGAAATTAAATTTTCAAGTTCAGGAGAGGTCTGCTCCATATAAAATTTGGCATCGCATTTGCTAACTACAATATTAGCAGAAGGTCTTACTTGGGTATCATTAATTAAAGTGTAGATTTCTTCTGAAATGCCTTCTTCAGCAAGTTCTTCAGAAAATATAATAACTTTACAATGTGACATATTTAGTTCTTTTCCCATATAACTATCCATTAAATTGATAGCTGTGCTAAGTGAGGGAGCAGTTACAGTATCCATAACAGAAGGTGTTTTTTCTGTAGAACCTGATTCGGTTGATTTAGAAGTAGTCGAAAATTGAAAACTTACTTCTAAATTATTATCAGTTCCTTTATCAATTCCAATAACAAGAACATAAGCCAAATTGTCCATACTAAGAGACAAATAGGAACTGGAAAAAGCCATAATGAAAACAATAATCAAAAGAAAGATAAATAAATTTCGTCCAAGTTTATTCAAAATAAAACCTCCTTATACTAAATTAAGAATTATTTGCAATCTTATTTTGTTTCTTTTTCATAAGATTGGCTAAAAGTAAAATGCTAATACCTAAAACAAAAGTAATACCTAAAACTAAAAAGGGATAAATTTCAGTTTCAAATTTGTCAGAAATAGCATAGTTTTTAGGCACTAAAGCAAGTCCTAAAATAAGAATGCCAAATATATCAATCAAAGGCTTTTTCGTTTCTATATGGGTAAGTTTTTTAAAAATTCCCATAGCAAATTTACTGGTGATACTTAAATAACAAGCAAAAGCTAAAATCCAAATTAACAAAAACACCGATTCTAACCTTTGAAAAAAGCTACCAAATTCAATATATCTTGTAGCATTATATAAAGGTGTAATTTCATTTGTATTAATGAAAAAGGAAAACATAAACAAAAGAGTTGCTACGCAAAGGATAAGGTAAATAGCGGACAAACCAATGGAAACAAGAGCAATTTTTTTCATTTTTTCAGGCTCTTTTAGATAAGGAGGCAAAAAATATAAAAAAGTAATTCCGCCAAAAGCAGCCAAATTCCCTAAACCTAATACAAAAGTAGAAAAAAGTCCATCACCAAAAATAGGAAAAGCTCTTTGTGGTACAAATTTATTCATATTAGCAAAAAATAAAAACAGAATGCTCGCTAGAACAAGAGGAATAATCAATAAATTTGTTTTTAAAGATGCATTAAAATCAAGTCTATTTGTTGTACAAACAGCAAGAATAAATAATCCTAAAATAAATAAGATATTAGTCATTGGGTAGTAAATAATTTTTAGACTTTCACAAAAGTTTCTAAGTAAAATACTAGAGCTTACTAAAAAGAAAGCAATAAAAAGAATTCCTATTATATTTTTAAAGACCTTACCACCTAAGTATTCTGAAATATCAATAATATCTGAACCACCAAAATTTTTCATTAATTTAACGACGAAGTAAGAAAATATGATAGCTAAAATACTAACAAATAACAAATTAATAATAGTAGCAGATTTGGCAGATACTAGAATTTCTCTAGGAAGTGACGAAATAGTATGAGTTACAACGATGATAAGAACAAGCATAATAGCTTCTAGAGTTCCTATTTTTGATTTTGTCATAAAGAATAGACTCCTTTCTTAAATAAAATGAGAGTATTATTTATTGTGGTACTTCCACTTCATAGAAAATTTAGCTTGGTCTTTCTCGCGTTTAGTAGCCACATAAGAAGGACGGTATTCCCTTTTCCAGATTGGCTTAAGCAAATAACCATTGCCTCTAGAATTGGTACTAGGAGCAAAAGGCGTGGTATAAGAAACACCAAAAGATCGTAAACTACAAAGTAGACTAATATAAACAAACAAACCTAAAGCAATTCCTAAAAATCCAGCCATAAAACCAAGTAACACAAAAGCGAAGCGGAAATAACGTAAGTGAAAACCAAAAGAAAAGTCAGGAATAGCAAAAGAGGCAATACCAGTAATTGCAACAATAATAATTAAAATAGGGCTTACAATACCAGCACTAACAGCAGCTTGTCCTAAAACCAAGGCGCCAACAATACCAATGGTAGGACCAATAGCAGAAGGAACACGAAGTCCGGCCTCACGTATCAATTCAAAGGAGATTTCCATCAAAAGTAGTTCTACGATAATAGGAAAAGGCACATTTTCTCTAGAGCTTAAAATAGAGTACAGTAAGCCAGTTGGTAAAATTTCTTGATGAAAGCTAGTAATTGCTACATAAAGACCTGGCAAAAGAAGGGTAATGAAAGTTGCTAAAAATCTAAGACCTCTTAAGAAGTTAGAGAAATCGACCTTCATATTAGTATCTTCTGGTGAAGTTAAAAAATCAATCAAGATAGAAGGCATAATGATAGCATAAGGGGTACCATTTACAATGACGATAACTCTACCTTTTAAAAGATATTTAGATGCTTTATCAGGTCTTTCAGTAGAAATTGTTTCTGGAATTCCTAAGTCATTGGATTCTACTAAAAGCTGTTCTAATTCGCCAGCAGAAAATAAAGAATCAATGGCTAAATTATTTAAACGATATTTTACTTCATTTACTAAATCAGAATTAGTAATATTTTTCATATAGCAAACAGCACATTTGGTTTTTGTGATGTTACCAATTTCTAAATTTTCAATAATTAAATTTTCGTTATTAACAATTCGTCTAATTAAAGATGTATTGGTCCTAAGGTTTTCAACAAAAGCCTCATGGGGACCTTTAATAACAATTTCATTATTGGGACTATCCACACTTCTTTGTTTAAATCCTTTTACTTCAATATCAAAAGCAAGGTTTAAAGTATCTACAAATAAAGCACAATTTCCGTGAATTAATACCACTTGCCACTTCATCAAAATCTTTAACTTCTTTAACTGCATTTTGAGGCATTAAACATCCCATTAAATAATTTGATAAATCAAATTTTTTTACTTTTCGAACGGTTATATTATTGGCAACTGCTTCCGAAATGACTTTACTTTGACTTCCATCATACAAGTTACTTTTATTTCTAAGCATCAAAGGCTCTAAAATAAATTTATCCATAATTTCAGAATCCACCATACCATCAATGTAGACTAAAAAAGCATTATATTGTTTTCCTCTAGCATTAATGGTAAATTCTCGTAAAATAACATCACTATTAATTAAGAGATTGTAACGAGTTTTCATATAATCCATATTAACACTAAGGCTAGGAAAGATATCTACTTTTTGCTTCGGTTCTTGTGGTTCATTTCCATTGCTTTGCGTGGTGGGACTATCTTCTGGCAAACTAAAGTTGTAATCTACAGGTGGTGTATAGGCAAAAATAGTATTAAATAAATTTTTAAATTTCATAATTTTCTCCATTTTTAGTTTTTAATAGTATTTCTAAAAAACTTAGAAATATACTAGTTTTTGAAAGAAAAAAATGATATAATATAACCGAAACAATCTCTAGATGGGATTTTGCGATAAAGTAACTTGAAAAATTTTAAGAACAAAACAAACAAATCAAGAAAGGATGTTGAAAAATGGTAAAGAGATTTAAGAAATGGCGGGATGATTTAACGATTTCACAAGCTTACAAAATAATGAGGCTAGTAACTATTATAATAGCAATCATAATATTGTCAGGTATGATATTGAATTGGGAACGAACGAAGATAGAAGAAAAAATTCTCTGTTTCATAATGATAATTTGTATGCTGGCTTTTGTGTATTTCATTAGTTATTTGGTATTGAATGTATGGGAGAAGGAGAGGACGTTAGAGATAGAGGAAGAATGGAAAAAAATTATACCCAAACTAAAAGAAGACGAATTTACCGAAATTTATTTAAAGAGGGAACCGAGATGTAGAGTAAGTGAACTAATTTTAGATGGATATGATGCCCATGAAAAAAGATATTTTGCAAAGAAAGAAGAAGATAGAGTTTATGTGATAATGAAGGAAGAGGAGACAATAATAAAAGAATATCACATTAGTAATTACTTATTTTTTGATTATCATTTTACTTTTACGAAAGAAGAACAATGATTTGTAAAAGAGGTTGCCAATGGTGACCTCTTTTGTTGTATTGATATTGAAAAAAGAATAAAAAAATGATATAATAAGTAAGAGAAAAACAAAGGAGAAAGGTATGAAAAGTAAATTAGCAACTGCCATTATGACAATTATCATGTTTTTAATTATTTGTGTTTTTGTTTTATTTGGCATGATATTCTGGCAAGAATTAAATAAAATCGAAACCTCAGTTGAGCCAGAAGATGTAAAAACAATTATTTCAG
Organism: uncultured Clostridium sp.; assembly: GCA_947426525.1. Classification (GTDB taxonomy): domain Bacteria; phylum Bacillota; class Clostridia; order TANB77; family CAG-508; genus CAG-269. The sequence goes on from CANEEJ010000022.1 coordinate 7,000, forward strand.
AAAATACAAATACGATAGATAAGGATATAAAAACACCAAAAATTATAGAAAATCCATTTGACCAAATTGAAGATGGAAACAAACAAGTAAGAGAAGTGGATTATTCAAATGTGACAGTGAATAAATATTTTTATAATCAATTAGAAGAACATTCTAAAACAATCTATAAGGCTTTTGAAAGCAATAAGGAAAATATGAAAACGGGAACCCATAGAGTAGAGTTGGGAAATTCATTTACATCATTGCTAAATCAAGAAAATGGGCAAGAACAATTAGGAAAATATTATCAATCTGCAATTGAAGCCTATACTTATGATAACCCAGAAGTATTTTACTTAAGTCCTAACAAAATGTATTTAAATATTGAAACTACTACAAAAGGAAGCAATGTATCTTACAATGTATATATCAATAGTGGAAAAGAAGCGAATTATTTAATTGATGAATTTTCTTCCAAAGCACAAATTGATACTGCTATGAACCAGATTGAACAGGTAAGAACCAAAATTTTACAAAATAGTACAAATAATACTTATGAAAATATCAAGATGGTGCATGATTATCTTGTACAAAATATTGAATATGATACTTCCATCTCGAAAGAAAATATTTATAATGTTTATGGTGCTATGGTAGGAGGAGAAGCGGTATGTGAAGGATATGCAAGAAGTTTTAAATATTTAATGGACTCACTTGGTATATCATGTACTTTAGTAATTGGAAAAGGAACTAATTCAGAAGGAAAAACAGAAAATCATGCTTGGAATTATGTGCAAGTTGATGGAAATTGGTATGCAATAGATTGCACTTGGGATGATCCGATTTCTACAACAGGATATGTAAGTGAAAGTTCTAAGTATCGCTATTTTCTAAAAGGTTCTAATGATATGATAAAAGACCATACACCAAGTTCGCAATTTACAGAAGGAGGAAAAGTGTTCCAATATCCTCCAATTAGTAGTTCGAATTATCAATAACAGTCATGAAAATGGCTGTTTTTATTTGAAAAAAGGTTAAAAATTATGTAAAATACTGATATTCTATAATAGAATAGATGTAGTTAATAGACTGTATCAGAAGTTTCTTTTACTAAGTAGTAGAAGAAAAAATTAACCTTAAAAACCTAAAAGCAAAAAGAAAAGGAGAGAAGCATATGCTTAAAATGAATGTAGCAGAATGGATTCAAACAAGAAGGAGCCAAGTAGAAGAAAGGAGAATAAGGATAAAAAGACGGAAAGAAATCATTCACAAAAGTTTTCTGCTAGGAATAGGCATATTTATAGTTATGTCAGTTATTCTTAAGCTTTTTTTGGGAATAGAGACATGGAAGATTTATGCTATTGCAGATGCTGTAACAGGAGCAATTACTAATTTTGCTATACTTTCTTTTCGTGACAAATGTGAGTTTAAAACAATATATGAACAGGAACAGAAAGAATTTGAAAAGACAATCTCTGCAGCAATAAAAGTGTTTTTTATGGTAGCTTTTATACTTGGAATTGTAATGCATGTTGAGATATGGTTGGGACTTTCTGTTCACATAGGTATTACAATTATAACAATAGGAATATGTTGCTGATAAAGGAAAAAGTTAAAGAGAAGCTTTTCACCGTACTTCTTATTAGAAGTACGGTGAAATTGATTTAAAGAATAATACAAATTAAACCGCCACTGCCTTCATTTACAATACGTTCTAACGTTTCTTGTAATTTTAATTGAGCATCTTCTGGCATCTTAGAAAGCTTTGTTTGTAGACCTTCATTTACTAACTCGTGTAAACTTTTTCCAAAAATATTAGACTTCCAAATTTCTTTTGGATTACTATCAAACTCAGAAAGTAAGTAATTTACCAATTCTTCTGATTGTTTTTCAGAGCCAACAATAGGAGAAACCTCTGTTTCTACACAAGTTTTAATCAAGTGAATAGAAGGAGCTTTTGCTTTTAATTTTACGCCAAATCGTGAACCCTGCTTAATCATTTCTGGCTCTTCTAATTCTAAATCTTCAATGCTAGGAGTTACAATACCATAACCTTTTGCTTCCACTTCTTCTAAAGCATAGGCAATACGGTCAAATTTCTTTTTCGTCTTAGATAAATCTGAAATAATACTAAACAAATCACCTTCATTTGTAACATCCACATTCGTAATTTCAGAAAGAATTTGATAAAATAATTCATCTTTTAAAGTGATTTCTACATTAACATTACCATCACCAAGTCGAATATCGGAAATCGAAGATTTTGAAATAATTTCGGTTTGTTTAATTTTATCAACACAGCTAGATACATCTTTTAAAACCTGTACATCAGAAAAAGCAGTTTTGATTTCATCATATAATTCAACTTTTAGAGGATGTTCGCATTCTAACCCATCTATCCAACGAGGAAATTTAATACAGATTTGTTCTACTGGAAATTCATATAAAACTTTAGAAAACATGGTATTAATATCATCAATGCTTAAATATTCACAATTAATTGGCATAACAGTAGTGTTATATTTATCACTTAATTTATCTGCTAATTCCCTAGTATAACTAGAAGTAGGGTCGTCTGAATTTAAAAGAATAATAAAAGGTTTATTTAACGCTTTTAGTTCATTTACCACTCTTTCTTCAGCTTGTATATAATCCTGTCTTGGGATATCGGTAATAGAACCATCAGAGGTAACTAATATACCAATTGTAGAATGCTCATCAATTACTTTTTTGGTTCCAATTTCAGCAGCTGTTTCAAAAGGAATTTCTTCATCAGACCAAGGTGTTTTTACCATTCTAGGCATGTCATCTTCTAAATAACCAATGGCATTATCCACTAAATAACCAACACAATCCACTAATCTAGTTTTAAATTTTAAGTTATTGTCTAATGTGATTTCAATTGCTTCATTAGGGATAAACTTAGGCTCTGTCGTCATAATGGTTTTTCCACCTGCGCTTTGAGGAAGCTCATCTTTTGCCCTTTCTTTTTTGTATTCATTATCAATGTTTGGGATAACTAATAAATCCATAAAACGTTTGATAAAAGTAGATTTACCAGTTCTAACAGGACCCACCACTCCCACATAGATGTCTCCATCTGTCCTTTTTGCGATGTCTTCATACAATCTTGTATTTTCCATCTATATACCTCCTTTAATATCACTTTTGATCTCAATCAAAATGCTTGTTTCTTAAATTACTTTAGTTAATATATATGGAGCATTTTTTTAGAATATGACAAGTTTTAATGAAAAACTTGCTAATTAGAAGCAAATGTGATAAAATCGCATATAATATAGAAAAAATAAATGACATAAGAGACCGAAAGGGATGGGGAAAAGGATGGATAAAGTACAAGATACAATAGAACTACTAAAAACATATAACCAAGAACATATCATTAAATTATTAGAAAAATTAGAAGGAAAAGAAAAGGAAGAATTAATAGAACAAATAAGCAAAGTGGATTTTCACCAAATCATGGAACTTTATGATAACACAAAAAAAGAAATACAATTAAAAGAAAATAAAATAGAAAATATTGCCTATCTAGATAAAGCAAAATTATCAAAAGATCAAAAGGAAGAATTTGATACTCTGGGAGAAAAAGCAATTAGAAACAAAGAATATGCAGTAGTAACCATGGCAGGTGGTCAAGGAAGTAGACTACGGACATAATGGACCAAAGGGAACGTTTAAATTAGATGTATATGGAAAAGGAAAGTATCTATTTGAAATATTAGCAGAAAATTTAAAAGAAGCCAATAAAAAATATGAAGTTAGTATCCCATGGTATATCATGACAAGTAAAGAAAATCATGAAGAAACAGTAGCTTTTTTAGAAAAAAATAACTATTTTGGATATGACAAACAAAATGTTATCATCTTTACACAAAGTGAATTACCATTGGTAGATACAGAAGGAAAACTTTTAATTAATAAAGAGCATAAAATTAAAGAAGCTTCAGATGGAAATGGAGGAACCTATGCTTCACTAAGAAAAAGCGGATGCTTAGCAGACATGAAAGAAAGAGGCATTAAGTGGATTTTCATAGGAAGTGTAGACAATGCTTTATTGAAAATGGTAGATAATACTTTACTTGGTATGGCAATTAAACAAGGTGTTCAAATTGCATCTAAATCAGTTGTAAAAGCGAACCCACATGAAAGAGTAGGCGTATTTTGCAAAATGAATGGGCATCCAAAAGTAATAGAATATACCGAACTACCAGAAAAAATGGCAGAAGAAGTAGATCAAGAAGGCGAATTAAAATATGGGGAATCCCACATCATGTGTAACTTATATACGATAGATGCCATTGAAAAAGTAAGTAAAGAACAATTAATGTATCATAGTGCTTTTAAGAAAAACTCATACATAGACGAAAATGGAAAAGAAATTATACCAGAAGAGCCAAATTCTTATAAATTTGAATCCTTTATTTTTGATGCCTTTGAATTTTTTGATGATATTGCCATCTTAAGAGGAAGAAGGGAAGATGACTTTGCACCAGTTAAGAATAAGGATGGAGTAGATAGTCCCAAAACAGCAAAAGAGCTATACGAAAAATATTGGAAAAGACAATAGGGACGTTTCCTTATTGCACCAAGAAAGGAAGAGAAAAATGGAAGATTGTAAAGTTTGTAATTTATATAATTTAGAAGAGACAATAGCAAAAGAATTGTTAGAACAAGTAGAATATCCATGGGAAGCGTTAGCTAAAATCAATGATTATATATTAGAATTAGGAAATAGATTAGATTCAGAAAAATATGATAAAATAGGAGAAGATGTATGGATTGCAAAGTCTGCTAAAGTAATGCCAACGGCATATATTCATGGGCCAGCAATTATTGGAGAAAATGCAGAAGTAAGACATTGTGCTTTTATTCGTGGAAAGGCAATTGTAGGAGAAGGTGCAGTTGTTGGGAATTCTACGGAATTGAAAAATGTTATTTTATTTAACAAAGTGCAAGTTCCTCATTATAATTATGTAGGAGATTCTATTTTAGGTTATAAAGCACATATGGGAGCAGGGTCTATTACATCAAATGTGAAATCAGATAAGAAGTTAGTTGTTGTGAAAAATGGGGCCGAACAAATTGAAACTGGTATCAAAAAATTTGGTGCTATGTTAGGAGATGGCGTAGAAGTAGGATGTGGTAGTGTATTAAATCCAGGAACAGTAGTTGGAAGGAATTCTAACATATATCCTTTATCTTCTGTTAGAGGTGTTGTACCTAAAAATAGTATTTATAAAAATAAAAATGAAATTGTAGAAAAAAGATAAAAAAAGAAACTATATTAGTAATGTTATTAAAACATTATTAATATGGTTTCTTTTTTGATTACTTAAACTACATAGATTGATTTCCAGGAATAAAGTAATCAACAACACCATAGATTAAAGCACCAATAATAGCAGCTATCCAAGAAATAGAATATCCTGCTACAAAGAATTGTGTTACATATAACACAATTGCTGCTAATGCGAAACCTACAAACCCCTTACCAAATGGACTAGCATGTAAACCAGTAAATTTGATAACTAAATAATCAATAACTGTTAGGACGACAGCAGCAATAGCTAAAGTCCAAAAACTATTAATGGTAAATCCAGGTGTAAAAAATGCGGTGATAGCTAATACTACTGCTGAAGCGACTAATCTACCAACGATTTGCCAGGCAGTAGAACCACCAGTTCTTGCTTGATTTACTTGAGAATCGTGCATAAAGCTAACCTCCTTAGATTAAAGTTCTTCATGTGATTTTTTCAAAGGTTCTAAAATTATTATTCTCAAAATAAAAAAAATTATTCAAAAAAACACGTATAAAAAAGTTAAAATTTGTAAAAAATAAATAAAAAATGAAAAACAAGAAAGAAGGAGTTTTTCTGTTATGCTAATTACGTTTTTTAGAGCCATCATACTATACATTATTGTACTAATTGTAATGAGACTAATGGGAAAAAGAGAAATAGGGCAGTTACAACCGTTCGAATTAGCCATATCCATTATGATAGCAGACTTAGCATCTATCCCTATGACAGAAATAGGAATTCCTATATCAAATGGAATTATACCAATTTTAGGGCTTTTAGTTATGCACTTAATTATTTCCATTATCAATATGAAAAGTTTAAAAGCAAGAGAAGTAATATGTGGAAAGCCAAGTATTTTAATTTATCGAGGAAAAATTGATGAAAAAGCATTAAGAAAAGAAAGATTTACGATAAATGAACTAGAAGAAAGATTAAGAGGAAACAACGTAGTAAACTTAGGAGACGTAGAATATGCTATCTTGGAAACAAGTGGACAAGTAACTGTTATTCAAAAACCAGAAAAAAGAAATACCATACCAGAAGACTTTCAAATACAACCAGAATATGAAGGAATACCATATGACCTAGTTATAGACGGAAAAATAATGGAAAAGAATTTACAAGCATTAGGAAAAAATTATACTTGGTTAAAAAAACAAGTAGAAAAATTTAAAATGAAGCCAGAGGAAGCACTTGTAGTAACGATAGACGGAAAAGGACAAATCTTTTGTCAAGGAAAAAATAAAAGGAGGGATTAAAGGGACACCCCTTTGAGAGACATTTGAATACTCCTTAAAAAATGAAAGAGGAATTTTGCTATGCTAAAAGAAACGATTATATGTATTGGAATTGTAATTGCTATCATTTTTGGAAATAATACGACACAAGACTATACAAAAGAGACTATTAGTGAATTGTCGAGTGGCTTAATGCAATTACGAGAAAATGCACAACAAGAAAATCTGCAAGAAGAAAAAATAAAAAAAGATGCAGAAAAAATTTATGAGCAATGGGAAAAGAGACATGAAAAATTAGCTTATTTTATTGAGCATGATGAGCTAGAAAAAGTAGAAACAGAATTAATTACTATTAAAAGTGACATAGAAACAGAAGATTATGAAGAACTGATTAGTTCGATAGATAAAAGTGCTTTTATTTTAAAACATATTGAAGATAAATATGCCTTTAATTTAGAAAATATATTTTAAAATATGATAGGAGGTTTGGATTAAAACTTCCTTTTTCCATTTTTATATGATAAAATAAAAAAATAAGGAAAGGAGAAAGAGATGCTAGCAGAACGATTAAATTATGGAGATACTATTGGTGTAGTAGGAGTAGCTAATAGTTTAGAAAAAAGAAACAGATATGATGAATTTTATCAAGCAGAAAAATTGTTAACAAAAAAAGGATTTAAAATAAAGAGAGGAAAATATGTTTTAGAAGACTATTATGGTTCTGCTGGAACAAGAGAGCAGAAAGCAGAAGACTTGATGAACATGTTTCAAGATAAAGAGGTAAAAGCTATTATATGTTTAGCAGGAGGACAGACTTGCAATATTTTTATTGATTTATTAGACTATGAGAAAATAAAACAAAATCCCAAAATAATAACTGGTTATAGTGATATAACTGTTTTATTGCAAGCAATTTATAAAAAAACAGGACTGGTAACATTTCATGGACCACAATTTATTAGTTTGGGAGATAAAAAAGAAGAGGGAAGTTATATCGATTTTGAAAAAGTATTGATGCATAAAGAAATAGGAAAATTTGAAACGGGGGAAAAGAAATTCTTAAGAAAAGGCAATGTACAAGGGAAAATCATGGGAACGAATTTAGGAAGCATGATGTATTTATTAGGGACAGAATATTTTCCAGATATGCAAGATAAAATCCTATTAATTGAAAGTTATCGAACGTCACCAAATGAATGCCAAAGGAGAATGGCACACTTGAAACAATATGGGGTATTTGACAAGGTAAAAGCAGTAATAGTAGGATATAATTACGAAATACAAAAAGATGGTAACAAGTATCCTCAAATGGAAGATATTTTATTAGATTACACCAAAGAATATGATTTCCCAATTATTAAGTGTAATGATTTCGGTCATAGAATAGCAAATGCAGTAATTCCAATTGGAGTAGAAGCAAAGATAGATTCTGATAAAGAGACAGTAGAAATTGTAGAAGAATTCTTAAAATAAGTAAAAAGAAGTCTTGATTTTAAGACTTCTTTCTTTTAATTTTTATTACTAATTTCAGCATATTTTTTCAATTTTTCATAAACAAGACGATTAATGGTACCTGCTGGGAAATGTCCATCTTTATCTTTTTTACCGGCAGGAACACCAGTTAGAACTTCGATACCCTCTTCAATTGTAGATACTGCATAAATATGAAATTGTTTTTCTTTAACAGCTTCGATAATTTCATCAGATAATTGTAAATTATCAATATTTTGTACTGGTATCATAACACCATGGGAACCATCCAATCCCCTCATTTTACAGATTTGGAAAAATCCTTCAATTTTTTCATTTACACCACCAATTGGTTGGATTTGACCTTTTTGATTAACAGAACCAGTAACAGCAATAGATTGATTGATTGGTATACCAGATAAGCTAGATAATAAGCCATATAATTCCGTACTAGAAGCACTATCACCATCTACTCCGTTGTATAATTGTTCAAAGCAGATACTTGCTGTTAAACATAATGGAATATCTTGTGCAAACATTTCACCTAAATATCCTGTTAAAATTAATACACCTTTTGAATGAGATGGTCCAGAAATTTCAACTTCTCTTTCTATATTGATAATACCATTTTTACCAGTATAAGTATTAACAGTGATTTTGGCAGGCTTTCCAAATGTGTAATCTCCAATTGTCATTACAGTTAAGCCATTTAATTCTCCTACTTCAAAGCCAGAAGTATTAATTAAAAGAGAATTTTCCTTTATCATTTCTAAATATTTAGTATCATATTTTTTAACTCTTTCCATTCTCTCTTGTAAAGCTTTGTCAATAAATTTGGCAGTTACTACTTTCGATTTTGAAAGTTTTGCCCAAGTAGCAGCTTCTCCAACAACTTGTGTTAAATTATCAAATCGAGTTGATACTTTATTATGGCTACCTGCTAATTTAGAAGCATATTCTACTAAACGAGCCATACCAGATTTATCAAGGTGAGGTAATCCTTCGTGTTCACAAAATCCATGTACAATCTGTGCTAATTTTTGTAAGTTCTCACTATTAATCAAAGCATCGTCTTCAAATTCTACTTTGATTTTGAATAACTTTTTAAAATCAGAATCCATAGCTAAAAGTGTTTGATAAATATTGGCACTTCCAATTAAAATTACTTTTAAATCCAAAGGAATAGGTTCTGGTTTTAAAGAAACTAATACCATAGAAGAACGTTGTTCTGTAGCATTCTCAATACTTAATTCTTTTACTCTTAGTGCTTTTTTCAAAGCTTCATAACACATACCATTTGCTAATAAATCTTTAGCTTGGAAAATAATATAACCGCCATTAGCACGTTGCATAAGTCCTGGTTTTAACATAGTATGGTCTGTTTTTAAAGCACCATAATAGTTCTCATATTCTAATGAACCAAAGATGTTATGATAAGAGTAATTAGAATCCATAATAACAGGAGCACCTTCTTTGTTAGAATTATCGATAAACAAATTAACACGATAATTTAAGCAAGGATCAGGTTTTTTAGCATTTGGTCCTTGAGGAGGTTGTTGTTGTTTATTTGTATCATCTTCTAAAAAGAAAGAAATATTTTTTAAAATATCTTGTTTTACATCTGTTAAGAATTTATTGATTTTTTTGTTTCTTTTATATTTAGATTTCAAGTAATTAATATGAACATTAACCGTTAATAAAGCTACATTAGATTGCCATTCAGAAATCTTTTTGTCAGATTGACGTTCAATTTCTTTAATTTGACCAATTGCTTCCATAATTTGTTCTTGAACAAAAGCAGAATTTTGTTCATAAACTTGTTTGACAGTAGCATCTAGTTTTTCAAATTCTTCTTCTTCAATTGCTTTTCCATCCACAACAGGCATCATATAAATACCATTTTGCGCAGCTTTTACTTGAAAATTATATTTTGAAGCATCTTGATTTAACTTTTCCAATAAAGCAGAACGCTTTACTTCGAACTCTTGCTTAATTAAAGCTTTTTCTTTCTCAAAATCATCATTGTTAAAAGTTTTTTTGATATCTTTTCGAATTTCTTTAATAAAACCTTCCATTGCTTCTTTGAATTCTTTTCCCTGACCAGCAGATAATTCAACAGCAATTGGTTCATTTGGATTTTCAAAATTATAGATATAACACCAATCAGAAGGAGTTTTCTTTTTAGGAGCTATCTTTTCTAAATAATTTTTAGTATACATCGTTTTACCAACTCCACTTGGTCCTTCTAAATATAGGTTATATCCTTTTACATCCACTTGTAATCCAAATTCTAAAGCTTTGATACCACGGTCTTGACCAATCCCAGATTGGATAGGTTCTAATTCTTCTGTTGTTTCAAATTTGAATAAATTAGTATTACAAGTCATTTTTAATTTGTTATAACTTAATTCATTTTTGTTTTTCATTTGTTTCCTCCAAAATTTTTTCTTAGTATATCCAGTTTAAAGTTATTTTATATTAGTTGGGAAAAAAAGTAAAGAGAAATTGATAAAAAAGATAATTTTAAGAAAAGTGTCTAAAAATGCGATGAAAAGTGCAAGAATATAACAAAAAATTATTGATAAAGTATAAAATTTGTGTTAGGATAGGAACAAGATTTTTTTATCAATTTAAATTAAAAAGCGCTTTTATAATAATTTAAAATTCAAAACAATTAATTCTAAAATTAATTCGAAAAAAATCAAACTGAAATTAAAAACTAAAACTTTACCCATAAGGGTTGAAATTGCGATACCTTTTTGGTAAAATAGAAAGGAAGTAATACATGCCACAAAGAATAAAAGAACTAACAAGATTGCCATTAAACAATGACTATGTTTTTAAAAGAGTGTTTGCCCATGAAGGAAATGAAGATATTTTAAAAGATTTTTTGGAGGCAATCTTACATATAAAAATACAAAAGATAGAAGTGCAAAATCCAGAGCTACCAAAGAATTATAAAGAAGAGAAAAAAGGAACACTAGATATAAAAATACAAATGAATGAAAATACATTAATTGATGTTGAAATGCAACTTGCAAACGAAGAAAATATAGATAGTAGAAGTACAACGTACTTAGGAAAGTTAATAGCAAATCAATTACACCCAGGGGATGTATATGCAGAATTTTGACAAAGCCACCCAAGAAACGTATATAGATATGGGATATGAAGAGGAAGAGGAGATAGCAACGCCTTATATGGAAATGTATTTTATAGAGTTGCCTAAGTTTATCAAAAAAAATCCAGAAGCTAAAACAAAATTAGAGCAATGGTTATGGTTATTAGCAGGAGAGGAGGAGAAAATAGAAATGGCGAAAAAGGAGAATGAAGAAGTAAAAAAAGCAGTTGAAGTATTAGATATGATGAGTATGGACCCAAAGGAAAGAGAAAGATGCGAATCAATTGCTATGTACGAGTTTTTCCGACAAGATGCCGAACGAATTAAATTTGAAAAAGGATTAAAGCAGGGAAGAGAGGAAGGAAGACAAGAAGGAAAGGAGGAAGGAAAACAAGAAGGAAAAATAGAAAAGCAAAAAGAAATAGCTAAAAAAATGTTAAAAATAGGAGTTGATATTGAAATAATAGAAAAAGCTACTGAACTAACAAAAGAAGAAATAGAAAAACTGAACAACCAGTCCAAAAAGTAAAAAAACTATTGCAAAAAGACGGAATAAAATATATAATGAAGGCGATTATAAACTAGAAATCAAAATAGGAAGGATGTTAAAAATATGAACAAAACAAAGAGAAAAATATTTGAAACATCAATGAAACTATTTGCAGAAAAAGGGTATGATGCGACTAGTATAGAAGAAATAACAGCAACAGTAGGAGTAGCGAAAGGAACATTATACTATCATTTTTCGAGCAAAGAAGAAATTTTTAATTTTTTAGTAGAAGAAGGAATTAAACTTTTGCAAAATAGTGTTGACATTAAGACTGCTAAGTTCTCGAACTATATTGATAAAATAAAAGCAATTGTATTAATTCAAATTAAAATTGTAATCAAATACGAAAATTTAATTACAATTTTATTAAGCCAATTTTGGGGACATGAGGCAAGAAATCAAAAATGCCAAAAACATATTTTAGAATATATTAGTCAAATTGAAAATATAGTAAAAGAAGGAATGGAAGCAGGACAAATTAAAAAAGGAGATCCACAAGCAATCAGTTCAGAAATTTATGCTTTAATTTGTTCTTGTTTAGTCTACAAAACAAGGAATAAAGAAGAAATAAACATCATGAAATTATTCAAGGAATTTGAAAATACAGTAATAGAAGGGTTGAAAGTAAAATGAGAAAACCAGTCCATAAGGTAGAAAAATATGAAAACTTAAAAGAAATGCTTCAAAAATCAGGAGAGAAATATGGCAATAGACCTGCTTATATTTTTAAGACAGAAGAGCCAGGAAAATTTAGAGAAGTAACGCATAAGCAATATAGAGAAGAAATTAATAGTCTAGGAACAGCCTTAGTTGACATGGGATTAAAAGATAAAAGAATTGCTGTTATATCAGAGAATCGATATGAATGGGGACTAGCTTATTTTGCTATTGTTACAGGAACTGGAGTAGTAGTACCATTAGACAAAGCATTGCCAGATAATGAAATAGAAAACTTAATATTACGTTCAGAAGTAGAAGCTATTTTCTATTCTAATAAATACGATAAAATCATGAATGAAATAAAAGAAAAGAAAAATAGCCATATAAAATATTTCATATCTATGGATTTAGAAAAACAAAAAGATGGAATTTATTCTCAAAAACAATTAATTGAGAAGGGGAAAAAATTAGTAGAAGAAGGAAACAAAGAATTCATAGAAGCAAAAATTGATAATGAAAAAATGGGAATTATGCTATTTACATCGGGAACCACTGCTATGTCAAAAGCAGTTATGCTATCACACAAAAACATTTGTGCTAATCTATTTGATATAGCTTCTACCATTAAAATAGATGAAAATGATGTATTTTTATCATTTTTACCATTGCACCACACATTTGAATGTACAACAGGATTTATTTATCCTGCATCAGCAGGTTCAGCTGTTGCTTTTTGTGAAGGAATTAGACATATTGCAGATAATATTAAAGAATATAGAGCAACTGTTATGGTTTCAGTCCCAATTCTTTTTGAGAGTATGTACAAAAAAGTAATGAAAAACATTGAGAAAAAAGGAAAACTAGAAACAGTAAAAAAAGGAATAAAAATTAGTGAATTTTTATTAAAATTTGGAATTGATATTAGAAGAAAACTATTCAAAGAAATTCATGACAATTTAGGAGGAAGATTAAGACTATTTGTAGCAGGGGGAGCAGCACTAGACCCAGAAGCAGAAAAGGGATTTAATGAATTAGGAGTTGCTATGTATCAAGGGTATGGGCTAACAGAAAGTTCACCAGTAATTAGTGCAGAAGATGACAAATACAGAAGACTAGGCTCTATTGGAAAAGCTTTTCCAAGTCTAGATGTAAAAATTGTAGACCCAAACGAAGAAGGAATTGGAGAATTAGTTGCTAAAGGACCATCTATCATGTTAGGTTATTATAATAACGAAGAAGCAACCAAAGAAACAATTGATGAAGAAGGATGGCTACATACAGGAGACTTAGCTAGAATTGATAAAGACGGTTACATTTTCATTTCTGGAAGAAAGAAATTTGTGATTGTATTAAAAAATGGAAAAAATATTTATCCAGAAGAATTAGAAACCGTAATTAACAAAATAGAAGGTATTAAAGAAAGTTTTGTTTATGGAAAGCCAGAAGAAGACGGAGATTATAAAATCTGTAGTAAAATTGTTTATGATAAAGAATTAGCACAAGAAATCTTTGGAACAACAGAAGAAGAAAAATTAAAAGAATTGATTTGGCAAGAAGTAAAAAAAGTAAACAAAACAATGCCAGCTTATAAATATGTTAGAGAAATTTCAATAACAGATAAGGAGTTAATCAAAACAACAACACAAAAAATAAAAAGATTTGAAGAAATAAAAACAATTTTGAATTAATAAAAAAGTAAGCCTAAAATTTTTATAAAATAAAAAATCTTAGGTTTACTTTTTTTATGACAAACAGGAACAATGGAAAAAGTGAGCGGAAGCAAAGGTCTACGGAAATAAAAAAAAGCTTTGTAATATTTTTGTAATATTTCTGTAATAAAAATATAAAATAAAATTAAATCAAATTACTTGTAGTTTTTTGTTAGTTAATGTATAATAATAAAAGAAAAGGTAAAAAGCAAGCATGCGTAAGATAAAAGGAGGTACATTACAATGTCAAAATCAGGCATAGTAAATGTGAGAATGGTTATCACAGAAGAAAAAATATTATCAAATATAGATAAAATTCAAAAATTAATTAATCCAAAAAGTAAAAAACAAATTGTACAATTAGAAGATGATTCTTACTTTAAAGATTTAATTGAATCAATCAAAACATACTTAATTGAATATCCAAAAAAGAAAAACTTTCCAGCAAGCGTATACAAAGCAGCTTATGGATTAGTTGAATTTGCTACAAACCAATTCGAAGAAAATACAAAAAAAATAGAAGAATTAATTAGACAAAGAGAACAAAACATAGCATCAGCAGGACAATTGAAAGAATTATTAGAAGCAGTAGAAGTAGAAACAAGGGAAAAAGATTGGAAAGAACAAGTAAAGAAAGCGGAAGAAACATTTGCAGAAGATATTATTGAAACATTAACAATAGTAGGAAAAGCAAAAGGAACAGATGTAGAGAACTACCAAGATGCTTTGAAATTATTAAATGCTAGAATTAATAATTTAGAAACAAACTTACATATTGAAATTGATATGGAAAGAATTGAAGATAGATCAAAAGCTTTAAGTTATATTGGAATTGAAATAGCAGATGCTTTAAAATCTATTCCAACACCAGTTGAAGAGCCAGAAACAATTATAAATACAGAAGAAGTACAACAAGCAGAAGTGCAACCAATAGCAGAACAACAATACATACAAGAAACAACATTTGAAGCAAAACCAAGCTTATGGCAAAGATTTAAAAATAGTAAATTTGTAAGAGCTGTTAAAGCAATTACTAGAATTAGAATTGTACTAGATTATTCAGATGCACTTCCAGAAGGAAGAGGAGAAAACAATAATTAGAAAGAATCCCATTTAGAAGAGCTAAATGGGATTTTGACATGCAATTTGACTTTTTTGGAAAAATATAGTATAATAACAACCAATGATTAGTAAGAGATTTTATTATTAAGTAAAAAATGAATGAGAAGAGGAAATAAGGTAAATAATAATATGGATCGGATTTTTTAAAGTTTATGCTATGTCTTAGGAAAAGAGAGAAAAAAGATGGACATAGAGCAATAAACTTTATTTCATGTTACATATAAAAATGAAAATTAATAAAATCAAATAAAAGAAAAAGAGAGGAGAATTTATGGCAGAAGAAAAATTAGAAAATAAACCCAAAAGAAGCTATGAGAAAGGAGAAAAAATAACTAAAACTAGCAGAAAACCATATCAAAAAAGAAACAATACAAGAAGTAGCAAAGTATCCACAAATAAAGAAGAAAAAGTGGAAAAAACAACAAGAACTACAACACAAGGAAAAAGAAGAACAACCAAAACTTCTTCAATGATTTCAAACTTAAAAGAAGATACAACAGGAAGAAAGAGAAGAAATAGAAAAAGTGAAGACACTATTTTTAAAGCATCCAAATTAAAGATTATCCCATTAGGAGGATTGCATGAAGTTGGAAAAAATATCACTGTTTTTGAATACGAAAATGAAATCATTGTAGTAGATTGTGGTTTATCTTTCCCAGAAGACGACATGTTAGGAATTGACTTAGTTATTCCAGATATTACGTATTTAGAAAAAAATGTAGATAAAATCAAAGGACTAATCATAACACATGGACACGAAGACCATATAGGAAGTGTGCCATATCTATTAAAGAAAATCAACATTCCAATTTATGCACCACGATTGGCTTGTGGATTAATTAGAAATAAATTAGAAGAACACAAATTATTAAGAAGCACAAAATTAACAGAAGTAATGCAAGGGCAGACAATTGCTTTAGGAAAAAACTTTAAAGTAGAATTTATTAGAAGTTCTCACAGCATACCAGACTCTGTTATGCTAGCTATCACAACACCAGCAGGAACAATATTACACACAGGTGACTTTAAAGTAGACTATACACCAATTGACGGTAAATTAATGGACTTAGGAAGAATTGCAGAAATTGGAAATCAAGGAATATTAGCCTTAATGTCAGACAGTACTAATGCAGAAAGAAAAGGATTTACTATGTCAGAAAGTTCAATTGGAGAAGTATTTGACAAATTATTTCTACATTGTACCAAAAGAATTGTAGTAGCAACCTTTGCTTCTAATGTGCATAGAGTACAACAAATTGTAAATTCAGCAATCAAATATA
>CANEEJ010000023.1 GCA_947426525.1 uncultured Clostridium sp.
ACTTCTTTTCTTACAACAGGGATTGCTACAACATGCAAGTGATAATGATAGATAGGTTTTTCATATGCTTCTGTTAAAGCAGTATTTAGTTCATCTGCATGCATTACTGCTGATATAATATTATCAGTGCCCATTTCTTCTTCAGCAAAGTGAAAAGCTTTCTCATAAAATTCTTTTGCATATTCATAACCACCATGTTTTTCAAAATAATCAGAGTTAATATCAAATATGAGTTCATCAAAAAGTTTTGCATTATCTCTTAAACCTCTTAATGATACTTGTTTACCATCAATCATTTCTTTTAATTTCTCATTGTAGGTAGTTTCACATCTTTTGTAATGTATATTGTTTGGTGTTTGCTCCAAATCAACATTCATATTAGAATATGACTTGTTTTTTCTTTCGTTATGTCGTTCAGCTTTAGTTATACTTGTTTTAGTATAAGTTTCTACTCTAGCTACTGAATAGTTTGTTTTGTCCATATAAAATATCCTTTCTTGCAGGTAGCAAGAAGCGACCAAAGGGAGCTGTTACATAACTTTCTTGCGAAAGTATGTAACCCACTATGACACTTTCAAAATTTCGTTTTGTAAAGATGTCGTGGGCTCCTAGCGGAGGGCTCATAAATTATCTAATCTTACGCTAGATAATTTATGTTTGGCTTCGCCAAAGCAAAATAATATTTTTCATTTTCATTCAAATATTATTTTGATTACTGAAAAATTTTTGTGCTACCTAGCATAAAATTTCTTCAGTATCTTTCTGTTATGCGTTATAAGAACATGGAGTAATACCTATATAAACTTTTTAGCATAACAAAAAGACCTATTTGGAATGACAAATAAAATCAGTAACAATAAATTTTGTACTAATTATATTTGCACATATCCAAACGGTCTTTACCTATTACTAGACAATTTTACTATCATTTTACTTATAAACTAGCAACTATACACTATATACTGTATCGGAACAAGTTAAACCCAGACTGGAAACCCAAATAATTATGGATTATGCCAAGTAACTTTTATGTGTGTCATTATTTAATTTTTCAGTTACCATATTGAATGGTACACATAATATATCATTATTTTAGGCAAAAGTCAACAAAAATTTGTTTATTTTTATTGAAAAAATGGAAGAAAATTGATATAATTTGGGCGTAATAATAAATTTATAAAGGAAAGTGATGCCTAAATGGATAATAATAAATTAGAAACAATTTCAAATCTTTTTGAAGGAAAAGAAATAAGAAGCATCTGGGATTCGGAGAAAGAGGATTATTATTTTAGTGTGATTGATGTTGTAAATGCATTAACTGAAAGTAAAAATCCTAGAAAATATTGGTCTGTATTAAAAATACGTTTAAAAAAAGAAGGCTCTGAGTTGACTACAAATTGTAGTCAACTGAAATTGAAATCAGGAGATGGAAAATATTATAATCAAGATGTATTAGATACAAAAGGTATTTTAAGACTTATTGAATCTATACCAAGTCAAAAAGCAGAACCTTTTAAACTATGGCTAGCTAATTTAGGAAGTGAAAGAATAGACGAAGTATTTAACCCAGAACTAGCAGTTAATAGAGCTGTTGAATATTACAGAAGTAAAGGATATAGTGATGAATGGATAAAAGCAAGATTAACGGGAATTGTAGATAGATTTAAACTTACAGATATTTGGAAAGAAGGAGGAATTTCAAAACCTATTGAATATGCTCTTTTGACTAATGAAATATATAAAGAATGGTCTGGTATGAAAGCTAGCGAATATAAAGAATTCAAAGGAATAAGAAAAGAATCATTAAGGGATAATATGACAGACATAGAAATTGCACTAACAAATGTTGGAGAGATAGCTACAAGAGATATTGCAAAAGAAGAACATCCAAAAGGGCTAAAAGAAAATTTAAGTGTTGCCAAAAGAGGTGGTGGAGTAGCAAAAGGAGCAAGAGATTTATATGAAAAGGAGACAAAAAAATCAGCAATTTCTGATAAAAATAGTTTGAATTATAAATACATAGATGATGTAAAGAAAATTGAAGACAAGAGAAATAAAAAGAATAAATAAGAGGAATTTACATGAAAAATGAGTTAAATATAAAAATAGATGATTATACGGATTTTTATCTAAAAATAGAAAGAAAATATAGTGATAGACAAGATGAATATGATAAATGGTGCAATGTAACAATTTCCATTAGCAACAATTATATTAACTACAATAATTCTGGAGAATTATTGCTTGAATGTGAAATTAATACAATTATAAAATATTTGAAATTATTTTTAGAAGATGGTATTACTGAAAAAGAGGAAATATCATTTATTGAGCCAGATATAGAATTTATATTATACAATGATTTAGTAGACTTGAAAATAAATTTGTTTGAAAATGGTGCATTATCAGCAGATTATTTTGTTATATGTTTAAATAAAGAAGAAATAAAACAAATACTAGATTATTTAGAATAGTTTGGATGTGTAAAGAAGGTAAATGGAGGATTGATTATGACAGATAAAGAGCAAAGTAAAAAAGCAAAAGAGTTTGCAGAATTTTGGAAAGATAAAGGATATGAAAAAGGTCAAAGTCAGCAATTTTGGACATCTTTATTGAATAATGTATTTGATATTCAAGAGCCCGAAAAGTTTATTGAATTTGAAGACCAAGTACATATTGATAAAAATACTGGATTTATAGATGGATACATACCATTAACAAAGGTGTTGATAGAACAAAAAAGTATTGATAAAGATTTAAGAAAAGGAATAAGACAATCAGATGGAAGCTTACTTAATCCTTTTCAACAAGCAAAAAAATACATTGCAGAATTGCCATTATCAAGACATCCAAAATATGTTATTACCTGTAACTTCAAATCTTTTCTAATATATAATATGGAAAATCCCAATGGAGAACCAGAGGAAATATTGTTAGAAAATTTAGAAAAAGAATATTATAGATTACAATTTCTAGTAGAAGCTGGAAACGAGCACTTAAAAAGAGAGATGGAAATTTCTATTCAAGCTGGAGAGTTAGTTGGAAAATTATATGATGAAATATTAAAATTATATATCAATTCAGAAAACGAAGAAACTCTAAAAAGTTTGAATATGCTTTGTGTTAGATTAGTATTTTGTTTGTATGCTGAAGATGCAGGAATATTTGGCAAAAGATTAATGTTTCATGACTATTTAGCTCGTTTTGAACCAAGAGATTTAAGAAGAGCATTGATCGATTTATTTAGAGTACTTGATACAAAAATAGAAAATAGAGATCCATATATGGAAGAAGAATTAGCACAGTTTCCTTATGTTAATGGTGGATTATTTGCAGATAGAGATATAGAAATACCAAATTTGAATGATATAGTAAAAGAATTATTACTTACAAAAGCAAGTGAAGATTTTGACTGGAGTGAAATTAGTCCAACAATTTTTGGAGCTGTTTTTGAAAGTACATTAAATCCAGATACAAGACGAAAAGGTGGAATGCACTATACATCAATAGAAAACATACATAAAGTAATAGACCCTTTATTTTTAGATGAATTAAAGAAAGAATTACAAGAAATAAAACTAATATCAGTTATTAAAACGAAAAAGAAAAAACTTGCTGAATTTCAAGAAAAATTAGCAAAATTAAAATTTCTTGATCCTGCCTGTGGTAGTGGAAATTTTTTAACAGAAACATATCTTTCTTTGAGAAAGTTAGAAAATGAGGTTATATTTGAGCTTACAGGCGGTCAAATAGGATTTGGAGATGAAAGTCTATCCCCAATAAAAGTTTCTATTGGACAATTTTATGGTATAGAAATAAATGACTTTGCTGTAACAGTTGCAAAAACAGCTTTATGGATTGCAGAAAGTCAAATGATGAAAGAAACTGAAAATATTTTACATATTACTTTGGATTTCTTACCTTTAAAATCTTATACAAACATAACAGAAGGAAATGCTTTAAGAATTGATTGGAATGATGTCATACCAAATGGAGAATTAGATTATATAATGGGAAATCCACCATTTATTGGAGCAAGATTAATGAATGAAAGCCAAAAAGAGGATATTGCGAATATTTTTAAAGGAGTAAAAGGTGCAGGAAATTTAGATTATGTCAGTTGTTGGTATAAAAAGGCAACTAATTATATTGAAAATACTAAAATTGAAGTCGCATTTGTTTCAACAAACTCGATTACTCAAGGTGAACAAACTGCAATACTTTGGAAAGATATATTAGAAAAAGGAATAAATATAAACTTTGCATATAGAACTTTTAGATGGGACAGTGAAGCAAGTTTAAAAGCTCATGTGCATTGTGTAATAATAGGATTCTCTTTCTTAAAAAGAAATGAGAAATATATATATGAAAATGATAAAGTTAAAAAAGCTACAAACATTAACCCATATTTAATAGATGCTCCAAATGTTTATATAGAAAATCATTCATATCCTTTGTGTAATGTGCCTAAAATGGACTTTGGTAGTATGCCTAATGATGGAGGATATTTAAGTAATTACTCTAAAGAGCAAAAAGAAGAAATATGTAAAAAATATCCAAACTTAAATCAACTATTTAAGAACATTGTAGGAGCAGAAGAATTTATAAATAACAAAGAAAGATACTGTTTATGGCTTAAAAATGCTGAACCATCAATATATAAAAGCAATTCAATTATTATGGATGCAATAAAAAATGTTAAAGAATTGAGAGAAAATAGTAATCGAGAAGCAACGAGAAAATTAGCAATAACTCCATATTTATTTGGAGAAATAAGACAACCAGAAACAGACTATTTAATGATACCAAGGGTATCATCAGAAAAAAGGAGATATATACCAATAGGATTTTTAAATAAAGATTATATTGCTACTGATGCAACTCAAATAGTATCAAATGCAACATTATATAATTTTGGTATATTAACATCAAATGTTCATATGGCTTGGATGAGAACAGTAGCAGGCAGACTTGAGATGAGATACAGATATTCAGCTAAAATTGTATATAATAACTTTCCTTGGTGTAATCCAACAGAAGAACAAAAGAAAAAGATAGAAAAAACAGCTGGGGCAATTTTAGATGCAAGAGCTTTATATCCTAATAGTTCATTAGCTGATTTATATGATGAACTAACAATGCCAAAGGAGCTTAGAAAAGCACATCAAGAAAATGATAAAGCAGTTATGGAAGCTTATGGATTTGATTGGAAGAAAATGACTGAATCTGATTGTGTAGCTGAATTGATGAAGATGTATGAAAATTTAGTATGAATAAAAGGAGAATTTAGATGTCTAATTTCAAAATAAAAATTGACACAAAAAAATTAGAAAAGGAATTAAACAAGCAGATAGACAAGATGATAAAATCTACTGAAAAAGAAATGAGAATTAAAAGAAGGAAAGAGGAAAATGATATGAATGTATTAAGTCAAAATGCAGAAGACATGTTAAGTGTGTTTTTGGAAAAATATAAGCAAACTAATGATTATTCAGTAAATGGATTATCAGATGAATTTCCAGAACGCATGAGGTTTTGTATAAAAGATATAATGGCAACATTACAAATGTATGATTATATTTCAAATTATAATTTTTTTATGGGAGGTGGATGGTCTATAACTCTTACTCCTGAAGGAATAGAATATTTTGATAAGAAAGGCAGGCGAACAGAATTGTTTAGCATATTAGTAAAAGATGAAGAAAAATTATTAACAGATATAATAGAAAAGGATAACAGAAATGATAATATCACAGAATTTTTACAAGAAAAAATCGCAAATGACCCAAAAGAAATTTTTAGAGGAATGATAGGAACTTTAAGAAATAATGGGTTAATTAGTGGCTCATGGGCATCAAATACAATTTGGAATGTAAAAATTACTCAAGCGGGAAGAAGTTATTTTGAAAGAAAAGAATTGTATAATAAAAATACATCGAATAATAATTCTACATACATAACAGCAACTAACAGTACAGTTTTTACAGGAAATATTGCTAATTCTAATATTAACATTGATAATTCAATTTCCAATATACAAAAACAAATTGAAGAAAAATGCAATGATGAACATGAAAAACAGGAATTGGCAGAATTATTAGAAGAGACAAAAGAAATTATTGAAAACTTTGAAAAAACTGGTCATATTGATAAAAGAAGAACATTCTTTAATAAAATATCAAATCATTTAAGTAAACATGGATGGTTTTATGCTGAAATTGTGAATTTGCTTGGGCAAACTGCACTTAAATTGTTAGGTTAATTATATAATTGTGGAGTAGCAATGCTACTCCATTTAATGTCAAATATAAATCAATTCTTCAAATATAATTTCTTCTACCGAATATTTATAATTATTCATAAGTCCAATCCATTTTAAAGGCTCAGTATTTTTCAAATTTTCGTCAATAGGATTTTTCTCTAGCATTTGTGCCATAAGTATTTCAAATCTTTCTTTAGCTTGTTTATCAGTTTCTACAATATGTTTTCTTAAAGTCTTGTTCATAAACATTATTATATATTCAGCCTTTTTATGATTTTTTAAATATTCCAATCTTAAATGACCATACTTTCCAATAATATAATCATTTTCGTAATTTTCCTTTTCCAAATATAAGTCAGGAACGAAATAATCCCCCTCTTTGTGATAAGTTATCTCTACCATAACTAAAACCTCCTAAAATTGAATTTCACTACAAATTAGACTAAATAATTTATATCTTTAAATGGCTATCTAACACAATAAAATTTTGGAAGAAATCTATAAGAAAAATTTTGTCCTTATTAGAGTTCTCCCAATGGAGAAACTGCTGATGATATAGCTAAAAGGAAGGGATTAAGATATAGAGAAGATATTTTAGACAATATGGGTAGCGAAGAACTTGCAGCAAATCTTTTTCGTATTACTCAAACTGAATCAAGATTAAAAAAGGATAATATTTGTAGTGAAAAAGAAGCAAATAAAACGCATTATAATATTGGTAAAAATATAAGAGAAGTAATTGCAAAAAATGGTGGGACTATGCCAGAAGAATTGCCTACACCTAAAAAGAGTTTGAAACAATTAGAAAAAGAAAATAAGAAAAGCTTGAAAAAGAGATAATTATATGTATAGTTGAAACATAAGTAAAAGTTTAAACTGTCACAAAAGTATCAGCAAAATCTTATCTAATCTCTTTACTTTTTATGTAAATTATGGTATACTGTTAATAATTGCATAAAAGCAAATGTACAAATAATTTCAATTCAATTTTGAAAGGAGAACTTGAAAATGTCTAACAAGGAACGGATTTATCAAGCTTTAAAGGAGAAGAACTACTTTGAGTCTGAAAAAAAAGATTCACTTGAAGTTCTTGAAAAAGCAACTCATCTGGAAGAGGTTATCATTCAGGTAGAAAGAAACTGCAATTTCGATAAGCTCCTTTTTCAGTATAATCCTGTGACTCAAAAATTTTGTCGTGTTACACCTAGGCAGGAGGATGTGGATTTGCTGAATCGAGAAGCTCACTATGATGTACATCCTGAATGCAAGAAAAGGAAGTGCTTGAGTAAAGCCATCAGCATTACTGATTTCATCAAGTTGCTCGATTTCGTATTTGAGCCTCTTGCTGTATACAGAATTGGTGAAATCTAAGCCTAACATTTTCAAAGCCAGCACATTCATTTGTGCTGGCTGATTTCTTAAAGTTTGCTTTATTTTGCTTCAACCTAATAATAGAAAATGTCAAAAAAGAATTATTTACTTTTTAGAAATAGACTTATCTTTTATCTAAAATTTTTCATCTATCTATTGTAAAATTTATTGTTTTATGTTACATTAAATATAGTCAAAAAACAAGTTTGCAAACGTGTCTAGTTAGGGCACCAACGATGTATCTGTTCGAACTAAACGAGAACAGAGAGATACAAAAATCAATTGGAAAATAAAATCTGATTGATTTTTTTGTTATTTAAAATATTGAATCACATATATTAAAAATATTTTAGATTCCTTAAATAATGGTATTAATACTATTAAACCATATAAGCCTGTTAGAACGAATAAAATCCCTATAGCTATTTCCTCTGACGTCAATGCAGTTAATACAGCAGTGCAACAATAAAAATTAAAAATTCTATAATTGACCGTATAGCATTAAATACTGCCTGTATAAACTTAACCATAGATTTCCCTCCTTATTCATTTTGGGGTTTACTCTTATAAAACTTAAGCGTTTTAAGGAGTAATTAAAATTTTATACTATGCATTATATCATAATTTATGTAAAATAACAATGCTTTTTGTATAATACAGTTTGAAAACGATGGTATTTTTTGTTGTAAAAATGTAGATAATTTAAGTTTTGAACAAACTTACAAATTTTGCTTAAATGATTGAAATTAACATAAAGATATGATGTAATAATTTAGATACTATTATCTAGAATTAGTAATGGTCAGTATACTAGTTCAATCTAAAAAATAATTATTTTAAGGAGGTATTTCTATGAGTCGGACATATGCGGGTTATCTTTTTAAATGCAAGGTGTGTAGGAAGATACATTTAATGGATTCTGGTAAACCACATGAAGGAATCTGTTTACCTTGTGTTGACAACAAGTATGCGATAAGAGAATACAGTGAAAAGGATTTTAAATTTTGGCAGGGCATTCATTTTGATGTATTTGACATCAGTGTTCAGGAAGTAAAAAAATAAATACTGACAAAATTCCCTTTTTAGAATATATACTAAAAAGGGAATTTTAATGGATATAATATATATCTACGTCAGTGTTTTATAATAGTAATAAACGCATCAGAAATTTTCTGATGCGTTTATGTTAAAAGAATTACTCGTTATTTTCAGAATAAGAAAATAAAATTTCAAAACCCTTATCATCATTTTGTACAGGTAGGCAAGAAAGAATTTTTAAATTTTTCTTATCAGCATACCATTTCATGATTTTTTTCGGGCGTTCTTTTCGGAAAGAGTATAAATCGTAGTTGTTTTTGTCATTAATAATGTCTCCTTTCAATTAATGAATAATTAGATATAACCTTTAAATATTGCTTTAGCCAGAGCAATAAAAGTGTTAGCATCTTTGATATCGTTGCTGTTCATCATTGACCTAATTTCATCTTTAGGGACTTCCAAAGTAGTAATAAATTCGTCTTTGTCAAGCTTTTGACTGCATTTCTTTTCACATTCCAAAGCAACAAAAACGTTTACAGGTTCCTTAATGCTACCAGGATCCTGATAATGTTTTCCTAAATATTCAATTTTGGAAGGAACATAACCAGTTTCTTCAACAAGTTCCCTCATTGCAGTTTGGCCAGCCTTTTCATCATCTTCAGCATATCCTGCTGGAAGTTCAACCAAAGAACCTTCTTTAGATAAAGAGATTGGCTGAATGACACAGATGATATTGCCTTTGTTTGTAATTGGAACAACGACAGCAGCAGGTCTTTTCTTGAGAAATTCTCGTCGAATGATTTTTCCATTTGGAAGCTGAAAGTCCTGAGACATTATTTTGTAGAATTTACCTCCTTCAGTTGGTTCTGAGAAGGGGATAGCTTTACAGTTACTTAATAAATTGTTGATATCTTTCCGCATAAAATTTACCTCCTAAATTATTTAATAGTGGTTACTAAAAAAGGCTCGTAGCACTTAATCAGCTTTAATTATATCATATTTACATAAAAAACGCAAATTGGTTACAAATGTAAAAAATAAAAAGGAGCAGTCAATTTGACTACTCCTTTGGTAAAACTATTTTAATTGGAAATAAAATCCATATTCTTTATAATAATTATCTCCAATTTTTACTTCTTTTGTCTTTACGATATTACCACCAAGTTCTTCGTAAAACTTAATAGCATTTTTATTATCGCTAAGACACCAGACAATCATATTTTTTTTGCCAAGAGATTTTAGCTGTTTGCATGTTTCCAAGAAAAGAGAACTGCCAATTCCTTTTTTGGTTTCTGATGGTTTGACATAAAGACTAACCAATTCAGAATCAAACCAATCGATGTTAGGAATGGGGTTAAAACAAGCATATCCAAGAACCTCATCACCTCGTACTGCTACAAACACTAAATCTTTGTATTCTTCAAAACTAGCCTGATAGCGTTTGGTTTGTGCTTCATAACTTAAAGAATTTAAGTATGCTGAGGAAACAATGGTATCATAGGCAGTTTTCCACCCGTTTACTTTAATTCTTGCCATCTGTTCCTGGTCCTCATAGATATTCTTTCGAATGATATAATCATCTTTAGGCTCCAAAAGAAGAATGGCATTATGGATGTTAGCAATACCTTGTATCAGCCTATCATCCTCAAGTGAAAAAGTAATTCTTCCTACCAACTCATCTTCATAAGGCCAGGAAATTGACTGTCCAACTAAAAAACGAGTGCGAGAAGTGGCATAGAAAAACCGAAGCAAATCTTCATCTGTTCGAATTGCTTTGTCCTTGTATTTCATACCTTTAATTTTGGTAAAATCAAGAATGGCAAAAAATCCAGACTCAGGTTCTAAGTTTTCGGGGAAATCTACCATAGGAATACCACCTAATATTTTAGTGGCTTCTTTTTCTCCCAAGATGTTAGTTGTGGTTTCAATAATTTGTTGCTTGAACTGGGGAGCTACCGTATCAATGCCAGATACCATTGCTTTTAACAGGTTAAACTTATAGAGATAAATTTCTCTTAAATCATTAAAATACCTGTCATAAGCTTGGTATCTTTCATCTGTTCCATTAAAAGCACCACCAAGCGCTTCTCCAATAATAGAGGGAGCAGAATCCATTGTCTGGAAAATTCGGTTGACAATTTCGCGGATAATTACTTCGTCTGCTACAACGAAGCCAGCTCTTAAAGACGCCATAGAATAGCTTTTGGAAAGCCCAAAAAGTGATATGGTATTCCGGAACATTCCTGGAATGGTTGCAATAGGCATAGCGATATTCTCTTTATCGTAAGTAATGTCACGATAGACAAGGTCGTCAATAACGAAAACACCTCGTTTCATGCAGACATTTGAAATTTCATATAAAAGAGAATACTCATTTTTACCCATAACCTTTCCAGTTGGGTTGTTTGGGTTTGCATTTAAGAATGCTACCACTCTTGGAACATATCCTTTTCGCCGGTGATAGACCTGTTGTAAACTTTGATTTAATTCATCAATTCTTTTAGCAAGTTTAGAAGGATTGACTAAAAAGTTATCCTCCTTTTCCAGTTCAAGAACTTCTACTTCAGCTCCTGCTCGTTCTGTTCGTATCGTGAAAAGACCATAATTTGGACCTGTTACTAATACGACATCACCAGGGTTACAAATAATGTTTATAATCTGGTTAAACAATACTGACGTTGAAACTGAAAAAGTAATGTTGTGAACGGAAATCCCCTTTTCATCAATAGAATCCAATGAATAGGGTTGCGTATTGATAAATCCTTCTCGCTCCACATAATCGAGGAGCTTTTGACGTATTTCGTCAGCCCCTTCTGTGTAAGGATAACGATACATAAGGTCATTATCCAAAGATTTTTTCATTGCTTCAACAGCTGGATGAAAAGCAGGAAACTTTACTGGATTTCCAGAACCTAAGTCGGTATCTGGGATTGTTGCTATGTTTTCATCCCGCACTTCGTAGCCGTAGAAATCAATTGCGTCTGCAATTGCCTGTACAGTTGGATTGAATTGTTCTCCGTCTGCTCTTCCACCAATATAGGGAAGACCAAATCTCCTTTCTCTTAAATGTGGCCGTTCTCTTAATAAGCGGTCAATGGCATATGATTTTGTAAGCATGTAATTTACCTACTATTGTTAATTTACGTAATATTATACCATAAAAAGCTTGAAAAGTAAATTATTTGCAGAAAGAACACTAGAATTATTTTGAATAATGTGATATAACAAGAAAAAAGAAAAGGAATGAAATAAAACATGAAAGCACCAATAGAAAAAAATAAAGAATATATAGTAGAAATTATAGATAATGGATTTGAAGGAGAAGGGATAGCTAAAATAGAAAATTTTACTATCTTTGTTCCAAATGCCATAAAAGGGGAAACAGTAAAAATTGTAATTGTAAAAGTTTTATCATCTCATGCCTTTGGAAAAATATTAGAAATTATAACACCTTCTAAACACAGAGTAGAGAGTGATTGTAAAACATATAAAAGATGTGGAGGGTGTAGTTTAAGGCATGTACAATATGAAGAAACCTTAAAAATGAAGCAAAATGCAGTACAAAGTTTGGTAGATAAAACATTAAAAAATAAAATAGAAGTTCAACCTGTTATGCGGAATGGAAAATCCTTACCATTATAGAAATAAGGCACAATATCCAATTGGAAAAAATAAAGATGGACAACCTGTTATGGGAGTATTTGCTAATCGAACGCATGAAATTATACCGATTCATACTTGTTTCATACAGAATCAAAAAACGGAAGAGATTGCAAAATTTATATTTGATTTTATTGTGAAAAATAAAATCAGTATTTATGATGAAAAAACGAAAAAAGGACTAATAAGACATATTGTAACTAAAATTGGAGTTAAGACCAATCAAGTTATGTGTATTTTAGTAAGCAATGGAAAGGAAATACCAAAAGAGAGGGAGCTAGTAGGTCAGTTAATTAACCGTTTTCCAGAAATAAAAACAATTGTAAAAAATGTGAATGAAAAAAATACCAATGTAATTTTAGGACAAGAAAATATTAATTTATATGGGGATGGCTATATTGAAGATAAATTAGGAGAATATACTTTTAAAATATCGCCTTTATCCTTTTATCAAGTAAATCCAGTACAAGCAGAACGTTTATATCAAGTTGGAGTGGAAATGGCAGAAATAACAAAGCAAGATGTTGTGTTTGATTTGTATTGCGGGATTGGGACAATTTCTTTATTTATGGCTAAATCAGCTAAAAAGGTGTATGGAATTGAAATTGTAAAAGAAGCGGTACAGATGGCTAATGAAAATGCAAGATTAAATCAAATGGAAAATACAGAGTTTATAGCAGGAGACGTGGAAGAGATTTTGGATGATTTGGTTCATAGGCAAAAGATAGTTCCTGATATTGTTATGGTAGATCCTCCTCGAAAGGGATTGGATAATAAGAGTGTAGAGAATCTTTTGTGGATACGACCTAAGAGGCTAGTGTATATTAGTTGTAATCCTGCTACTTTGGTAAGAGATTTGGCTAAGCTGGAAGAGTGGTATGAGGTTAAGTGTGTTCAACCTGTGGATATGTTTCCATTTACAGCACATGTTGAGTGTTGCTCGGTGCTATATCTAAAAGATTCGATACAATAGTTGAATTTACTGCATTTGAGAATTTTATTAGTTTTGAGAAAAAAGGTAAAAATAAGATAAAAAGAGTAGAAAATAATAAAATTAAAGTAACGATAGAGGTTGATATGGTGTGCAGAGCAGTATAATTTGATTATAAAAAATATATGAATGTTTGGAGATAAAACTTAATTGGAAGTGTTTGGAAAAGCACTTTCTTTTTTTGACTTTTTATGGTAAAATTATACAAAAATAAAAAATACATATAAGAATTCATTTTTATGAGGAGAGTAGATTTATAATGAAAATATCATTTATAGAAATTCAAAATTTTAGAAAATTAAAACAATGCAGAATTGATTTCGGAAAGAACAATACTTTATTTGTTGGACCTAATAATAGTGGTAAAACATCTGCCATGGAAGCGTTGGGAAAATTCTTAGGTAAAAGAAATTTTAATTTCAATGATATAACTTTATCAAATCATATTTTAATTAATAAAATTGGAGAAGAATGGATAAATCAAGGAGAAGAATTTAAAGAGACAATAGATATATGGGAAAAAATATTACCAATTTTAGATGTTTGGATAGATGTTGAAGATAATGAAATACAATATGTTACCCATATAATACCTAACTTAGACTGGAAAGGTGGGAAAGTTGGGGTAAGATTAATGCTACAGCCAAGTGATATTTCTATGATAATTGCAGAGTATGTAGAGTTATATAATAAATCTAGAGAAGTTGAAGAGAAAGATCAAAATAGTGAAGATAAGATAAAACTATGGCCTAAAACATTGTGTGAATATATTGAAAAAAGAATGCCATCAATATTTACTATTAGAGCTTATATTTTAGATCCAGAAAAGATATCAACTTTAGAAGAAGTACCTCAAACTACTGACTATGAAATGGAATGCAGTGAGCAAAGACCATTAGAAAGTATTATTCGTGTTGATATGATAGAAGCACAAAGAGGATTCTATGATCCAGAAACTGCAATAACTGGTAGTGACAATAGAACCTTATCAAATCAGCTTAGGAATTATTATGACAAGCATTTAAATCCAGAAAAATCGCCAACAGTAGAGGATTTAAATATATTAAAAGCAATGGAAGAAGCAAAAAGAGCATTTAATGATAATTTGGAAGAAAAATTTCGAACCTCTATTAACGAATTAGAAAACTTAGGATATCCAGGAATAAATAATCCAACAATAAAAATTGAGACAAAAGTTAATGCAACAGATGCATTGAAACACGAATCAGCTGTGCAATATGAAATTGCACATAGTAATTCTGAAGAGATTTATTGTTTGCCAGAGCAATATAATGGATTAGGATATCAAAATTTGATTTCTATGGTATTTCGTTTAATTTCGTTTAGAGATGATTGGATGCAAGTTGGAAAATTTAAGAAAAATACAGAAAAACAAGCGATAGAACCTATACATTTAGTTTTAATAGAAGAGCCAGAGGCACATTTACACATGCAAGTACAACAGGTTTTTATAAAACATGCTTATAAGGTTTTAACAGATAATGAATTCTTAAAGAAAAATTCAAATTTTTGTACACAATTAATAATTAGTACTCATTCTAGTCACATTGTAAAGGAAGTTGAGTTTTCTGACTTGAGATATTTTAAAAGATTAGAATTATCAGAAGAATATACCATTCCAACAACTACTATTATAAACTTATCAGATGTATTTGGAAATAAAGAAAATGAAACAAATAAATTTATTACTAGATATTTGAAGACCACACATTGTGATATTTTCTTTGCTGATGCATTGATTTTAGTTGAAGGAACAGCGGAAAATATGCTTTTACCACATTTTATACACAATAAATATCCAATATTAAATCAAATGTATATTAGTATTTTAGAAATAAATGGAAGACATAGCCATAGATTAAGACCTTTAATTGAAAAAATAGGTTTAACGACTTTAATTATTACTGATATAGATTCAGTATCACCAGAAGGACATCATAGTCATAAAGAACCAAAACGTGGAGAAGAAATAATTACTACTAATTATGCAATAACAAATTGGATTTTAAAATTAAAATCACTAGATCATTTAATAGACTTGGAATCTGATAAAAAAGTAAAAAAATATAATAAACCAAATGATTTTTTTATTAGAATAGCATATCAAATTCCAATAGAGATTAAATATAAGAATGAAAAAATAGAAGCAATTGCAAGCACATTTGAAGATAGTTTGATTTATAATAACTTTGAATTTTTTAGTACTGTAACAGAAAAAGATGGAGTTATATCTAAAATTCAAAGTACTATAGCGAAATGCAATAATTTTCAAGAAATACACAAAAATATATATGAAGAAATACGAAATAAGAATTTTCAAAAAGCTGAATTTGCATTAGATTTAATATTTTCAAAAGATCCAAATGAAGTTGAAGTACCTAATTATATAAAAGAAGGATTAGAGTGGCTAGAAGAACAACTAAAGAAACATGGAAAACTATTAGGAGGAGAATAAGGTATGGATAATGATAATGCTCTATTAGATAACCATATTGATGATCATGTTGATGAAGAAATAAAACAATGTTTTGATGAAAAAAATCATAGAAGTTTTTTTGTATTTGCAGGTGCTGGTGCAGGAAAAACTAGAAGTTTAGTAAATTTATTAAAATATTTAGAAGATAATGTATCAGAAAAACTAGCTATTAATGCCCAAAAAATTGCAGTTATAACATATACTAATGCTGCTTGCGAAGAAATTCTAAGAAGAACAGATTATAATCCAATCTTCAGTGTACAGACTATACATAGTTTTTTATGGGAGTTAATAAAAGAATTACAACATGATATAAAAAAATGGTTAAAAGATAATCTGTTAAGTGAAATTAGTGAATTAGAAAAACAACAATTAAAAGGAAGATTAGGAGTTACATATGATAAACGTGCAAAAAAGCTAGAAGAAAAAAGAAAAAGATTAGAGAAAATAGAGAATGTAAAAAAATTTATATATAATCCAAATGGACAGAATATAGGATATGATTCACTTAATCATGCTGAAGTGGTAAAAATGGGGTCTGAATTTATTATGAATAAGATTATAATGCAAAAAATTTTAATTAGTAAATATCCTATATTATTGATAGATGAAAGTCAAGATACTAAAAAAGAACTTATAGATGCTATAATGGTAGTATATGATAATTACAAAGACAATATCATTATAGGAATGTTTGGAGACACTATGCAAAGGATATATTTAGATGGAAAAGAAAACTTGGAAAACGTTATACCTAAATACTGGATAAAACCCAATAAGATAATGAATCATAGAAGTGCAAAACGTATAGTTGAATTAGCAAATTCAATTAGAAAGAATGTTGATGGAAAAGCACAAAAATATAGATCTGATGCTAGCGAAGGAAATATAATGCTATTTATATGTGACAAAAACTTAAATAAAGCTGAAGTTGAAAAATATGTCTTAAATAGGATGGCAGAAATTTCAAAAGATGATAAATGGCTGATAGACACCAAAAAACTTATATTAGAACATCATATGGCTGCTAATCGTTTAGGATTCAAAGATTTTTTTACTCCAATATATAATGTGGAAAAATTTAAAAATGGAATTTTAGATGGAAGTTTAACACAAATAAAATTTTTTACATCTATTATTATTCCATTGGTACAGGCACACAAATTTAATAATTCATTTGAAGAAATGAAGATAATTAGAAAATATTCTCCTATATTGAGCAAAAAGAATTTTAACAAAGATACTAAATGTCAAAAAGAAACTTTGCAAAATATAAAACAGAGTGTTAATGAATTATATAAACTATGGAATGATGGAAAAGAGCCAAATTGTATTGAGATATTAAAAAATGTTGAAAAAAGTGGTTTGTTTGAAATTCCAGACAAACTAAAAGATATATTAGTAAATGGAGATTTAAATGAGGAAGAATCAGCAATGAGACAAGCATTATTAGCTAGCTTTGATGAAATTATAAAATATAATGAGTATATAAATGGAAATAGTGAATTTGCCACTCATCAAGGAGTAAAAGGACTAGAATTTCCTAGAGTTATGGTAATTATAGATGATGAAGAAGCAAAGGGATTTTTGTTTAGTTATGAAAAGCTATTTGGTGCTAAGGAAAAGAGTGATACAGATATAAAAAATGAATTAGAGGGAAAGGATACAAGTATGTCAAGAACAGCAAGACTGTTTTATGTTGCTTGTACTCGTGCAGAGAAAAGTCTAGCTATTATTGCTTATACTGAAAATGTAGATAAGGTAAGAAATACTTTAACAGATAACAATTGGTTTTATAACAATGAAATTGAAACTATTAATAATGAAAATATTATTTAGGAAAATGATAAAAATAAAGGAGGATATATTAATGTTTATACCAACAAAAGAACATTTCTATGACATGACACCAGAGAAATTTGAAAAATATTCATTAGAGATTCTTAAAGAACAGACTCAAGGATTAAAAAACTTAGAAATACAGCATAATGTTATAATAAAGAAAAATGATGGGAATTATCAGATAGATGGAAAGATACAATTTGAAGTAATGGGTATTAGATATGTTACTTTAGTTGAATGTAAACATTACAAAAATGCAATAACTAGAGAAAAGGTTCAAGTTTTATATGATAAAATTAGAGCAATAGGAGCGAATAAAGGTGTATTGATAGCTACATCAAATTTTCAAGCTGGAGCAATTAAATATGCAAAAGAACATGGAATTGCTTTGATACAAATAGTAGAAGCGGATCTAACATATGAGATTAGAACGAAACCAAATGTAATAATAATGAATGCATGTAAAAGTTTATATAATAATGGAAAACCATATATAGGAATTATGCAGATTGGAAGCGATTGCGGATTTTATTGTAAATATTTAAGAAATGGTGATAACAATTTAAGAGATTTTTTAATTGAAGAGAAGGAGGAAATTTATGAGTGATAACCAAATAACAATACAACCAGAAGAATCATACAAAATAATTAGAAATAGTGTACTAACAGCACAATCAAAAGTATATACGGTTGTAAACTCTGCAATGGTACAAGCATATTGGGAGATAGGGCAAGAAATACATAAAGCATGTGGAGAAAATGACAGAGCAGAATATGGTAAAAAACTATTACAATATTTATCAGAACAATTAACGAAGGAATTTGGAAAAGGATTTACAGTTGCAAATTTGAAAAATATGAGACAATTTTATCGTACTTTTCCAATTCGCCAGACACTGTCTAGCGAATTGAGTTGGTCACATTATAATTTATTAATGCGAATTGAAGATGATAAAGCAAGAGAATTTTATGCTATTGAAAGTTCTAAAGCAAATTGGAGTGTAAGACAATTGAAAAGGCAAATAGGAACATTTTATTATGAAAGATTATTAGCAAGTCAAGATAAAGAAAGTGTTGCTAGTGAAATAGGATTACCAGAAAAAGTAGAACCTAAAAATATTATAAGAGATCCTTATGTATTAGAATTTTTAGGATTAGAAGGTAATACGAATTTTTATGAAAAAGACTTAGAGCAAGCAATAATAGACCATTTACAAAAGTTTCTGTTAGAACTTGGAAGAGGATTTTCATTTGTAGCAAGACAACAGAAAATAACATTTGATGGGCGACATTTTTTCATTGATTTAGTTTTTTACAACTACATATTAAAATGCTTTGTAATAATAGATTTGAAATTAGGAGATTTAACACATCAAGACTTAGGACAAATGCAAATGTATGTAAATTACTATACAAGAGAGATGATGAATGAAGGAGATAATCCACCAATAGGAATTGTGTTATGTGCAGATAAAAGTGACCAAGTTGTAAAATATACTTTACCAGAAGAAAATAATCAAATATTTGCTTCAAAATATAAGTTATATTTGCCAACAGAAGAGGAATTTAAGAAAGAACTAAATTTAGATAATTATGTAAAAAAAGAAGATAATGAAATAAAATAATAGAAAATTATGTAAATTCAAAATTTGACAGATTTACAATAATATGTTACAATTAAAAACATAATGTAAGAGTTTACCTGGAAGTAATAAACTTTAAGCGGTAAAGGGTAACAGAAATAGAAATGTTACTTACACTTATAAAGTAAGATATAAAAGTCTTGCAAAGGAGTCTTAAAAGATTTTTTGTGAGGCTTTTTTGATAGGAGGAAAAAAAGTATGGAAATTAAAATAGAAAATAATTTAAGTGCAAATGAATATAACAACTTGAGGAGTAAAATTGGTTGGGATACGAAAGATATAGAAGTAGTACAAAATGCAATAAAAAATAGTATGATTATAAAAAAGGCAACTTTTAAAGATAAGACTATTGGAATGGCAAGAGCAATAGGAGATGGAATATATTATTTAATAGTTGATGTACTAGTTGATCCAGAATATCAAAAAAATGGTATAGGTAAAAGACTTATTGAGGAGATAGAAAAAGAAGTTGAAAATAAAACTAAAAAAGGACAGAAATGTAGCATAAATTTAGTATCTATAAGTGGAAAAGAAGAATTTTATGAAAAATGTGGTTTTAGGAAAATTCCATTTGATTATACTGGATATGGAATGACACGAAGAATTGAAAAATAATAAAAAATACATATTTTAAAATGATTAAAAAGGAGAATTTATATGGATGAAATAATTGAATTGGATATAAAAAATTTTGAAAAATGTAGTAATATCTGGAATATGGAAAAAAATAAGGAACTAAAAGATAGATTTTATAAGGAATTATTAAATAAAAATAGAATGACTTTTGTATATGTAAAAGATAAAGAATATATAGCTGAAATATCAATAGTTTTTAATAAAAATGATGAAGATTATTCAATTCCAGGAAAACGTTTATATATTTCAAGAGTAATCGTAAAGAAATCTTTAAGAGGTAAAGGATATGGCAAGAAACTTATGAATTATGCTATAGATTATGCAAAAAGAAAAAAATATGAGGAATTATCTTTAGGTGTAAATTTAGATAACTATATTGCTTTAAAATTATATATTGGATTAGGATTTACGAAAATTCAATATATAGGAGAAGACGCTGATGGAAAATATGTAAAATTAATTAAAAAATTATAATTAATAATATTATGATGTAAAGAATTAAAAAAATAGGAGAATAAAAAATGATAATAGAAAGTAAAAGATTAATTTTAAGAAGTTGGAAAGATGAAGATGTAGATGATTTAGTTGAAGGACTTAATAATATAAATGTTTCAAAATGGATGGCAGGAGTTCCTTTTCCATATACTAAAAAGGATGCTAAAAGTTTTATTGAAATAGCTAAAAATCAAGATGAAAAAGTTAAAATATATTTAGCTATAATATTAAAAGAGAATAATAAAGTAATAGGTGGAACTGAATTAAGAAATATAAACAAAAAAGATGGAACGGCTGGTGGCGGTATATGGTTGAATGAAAAATACCAAAAAAATGGATATGGAACAGAAGCTTTTTCTGCTAGAATAAAATATGCTTTTGATGTATTAGGGCTAAGAAGGATAGAAAATGGATATTTTGTTAATAATGAAAAATCAAAGAGAATGCAAGAAAAACTTGGATATAGAAATGAGGGGTTAAGAAGAAAGAAATATCTTTGTTTGGCAACTAATGAATATGTAGATGAATGTATTACAGGTTTATTAAAAGAGGAATTTATAGAATGGAAAGAAAATAATTAATCCTTTACATAAATTCTAATGTGCTTTCTAAAATCAAGTCAAGGTTAAATGAATGTGCTATCGCACAACCTTGACTTGATTTTAAAAGCACATTATTTTTTAATTAAGAGGATTTAAGGATAAGTATATTTAATTAAGTAGACATAAGTACTATTAAAATAGAAAATACCTCATTAAAAATGAGGGCAGGAAAGCGGTATTAACATATCGCATGTACACATTGAAGGGCAAGCCTTCAAGAGTTAATAAAGAAACAAAAATTTTAAGCAAATATGATGTAAAAATTCACTCGGTGAACTGGCTCAAACCCGCTATTCTTCGTTAAAATTAAAAATAGTGAACTAAAAATTTGAAAAAGTTCACTCATTTTAAGCAAAAGTTCACCGAGTGTACTTGAATTTAATAAAATATTTTAGATTTAGTTCACCAAGTGTACTTAATTTTTAGAAAAAAGTTCATTTAGTGAATGTGTAAATAAAGTAAAATTTACAAATACACTTAGTGAACTTTGGCTATATTTTTCTAGTACACCAAGTGAACTTGTAGTTTTGGATTATTTAACTATTAGTTCACTTAGTGTACTTATTAGAAATTGTATTAAAAATAGAAAATAGGGAATAAAAAGGGAATTGATTTTATAAAACTGCGATAATATAATGGTAGCATGAAAAGAAAGAGCAAAGATATTAGATTAAAAACTAATTTCTCTGCTCTTTTTCCTTTCAAATTTAAAGAAAAGGAGCAATTTCATGCTACATGATTATGAAATAGAAGTAGATAACTCTAAGCAATTAAAAGATAATACTATGCTAAATTGTAGCATGGAATTATCACTCTTAAATAATTTGTTTAGAGAAAACTT
>CANEEJ010000024.1 GCA_947426525.1 uncultured Clostridium sp.
ACTGTAAATCTGTTCTCATTTGAGTACGAAGGTTCGAATCCTTCCCTGCCCACCAAGAATTTATTAGAAATATTAAGGTTTTCAGAGTGTGGAAAATCCAAAAACCTTAAAATGAGTAATTATCTATTGATTTAGTTAATTGCTTTTTTTATTGGTTGACTGCTTTAAAAGTAGGAAATTGAATTATATTGCTTTTTCTTATTATCTGTATGATTATGTCTTAATTTGTTATAGTGGCTAAAAAAATAAAATAAAATTTAAGTGGGTAAAATTCCCACTTTTTCTATTATAAATATATTGTGTTATAAATTATCAATTTAATTAATAGAATTATAATGCAATACATGAGAATCAAATTTAAGACATTTTTGTATAAAAGATAACAAAGCTAGATCCTCCACGACTTCCAGTTGTGAGATTGATATATGGGGGTGGTTATATGGTAGAATCAACATTAATAATTATTACATACCTACTTTTTTATGGATTAGTAGGAGTAACTATCATAAATTTTGCCTTGTTAACCATCATCTGTTGGTTACTACATAGGCAATAAAAAATAACCATTCTGCTTTTGGTCGGGCGAATGGTTATTATTCTTTGTTCGGCAATCACTTTCGTGATTCTCATTTTCTATTTTTATTATAATCAATTATTTGTAATTTGTCAAATATTCATTCAAAAATTTTTAAGGTAAGGTTTAAACGCATTGGTATTTCAATGATTAATTTCTTTATATTTTCCCTCAAAAAACCTTAAAATATATTTTTGAATATGCTTGTTATTATTGAAATTATGTGAACGTAATTTTTGTTGAATTAGTATAACTATGTTGTATGTGAAGAAAGCTAGGTTTCAAAAGGTATTTTAAGATGCAAAAAATTGCTAATAGGAAGGTTTGCATCCTTCCCTGCACACCAACGACAATTTTCGTCGAACTTTTTGAAAGCCTTGAAATAACTTGATTTTAAGACTATAAAAATTTTGATGAACACAAAAATCTTAGACCAACTCTTAGACCAACTCTTAGGAGTTGGTCTTTTTTTGACTAATTTTTAGACTAATGTTATAATGATAGTGATAACTAGTAAGTTGTAGGGGAGATTATGTAATGGAATATAAAATATTAGATAAAGAAAATCTTGATTTAATGGAGAAGTTTATTGATGATGAAAATACTAAGTATGAAAAGGAAAATTTGATTAAATTTTTAAATGAAAAAAATGCGATTGGATTTATTGCTGAGGATAAAGGAAAAATAATTAGTTTTGCTTATGGATATATATTATTAAAGCCTGACGGAAAAATGGATTTTTATTTACATGTTATTGATGTAATGAAAGAATATCAAAATAATGGATATGGAACAAAAATGATGAATTTCATAAATAATTATATCAAAAATTTAGGATGTAGAAAGATGTTTTTAATAACTAATAAAAGCAATATTTCAGCTTGTAAGTGTTATGAAAAAGCAGGAGGAATTAATAATGCTAATGATGAAATTGTATATGTATATAAATAAAAATTACAAGTTGTATAGCAAGTTAAAATTTTATAAAACCAAAAATGAATAGAAAAAAATTATGGCATAGAATTTGACAAAATAAGAAAATGACTGTATAATAAAAGTAGAAAATGAGAGCCACAGAAATGTGTGCTACCAATAAATTTGATAAAACACCA
Source organism: uncultured Clostridium sp. (assembly GCA_947426525.1). Lineage (GTDB taxonomy): Bacteria > Bacillota > Clostridia > TANB77 > CAG-508 > CAG-269. The sequence continues at coordinate 1,687 of CANEEJ010000024.1, forward strand.
CATAGCTTGGCGAAGCGTAATGTGGTGCTTTTATTATTTGCTCAAAATTACTACTATTGCAATAATCAAGGCAAATGCTATAATAGTCATTCCTACTAAACCGTAGAAAAGTAAGTATATTATCATTAATATAGCTTGTTCTACCATATAGCACCACCCCCATTCTCACAGTAAGAACTGTGTATGTAAAGTGGTAGCACTCACACTGCTTATTCTCATTTTCTATGTTTACAACTATATAACATTATTAGGTAAAATACAAGCGAACAAAACAAATTTTTGAAAATATTATTTCTATTTAGCTTTTGTAATTTTAATTATTTTATGTTATATTAAATATGGTTAAAAATAAAGATTTAATTAATAAAGCTCATGGCGTAAATTTAAAAAGAGGCACTCTATATAGAGTACCTCTTTTTTGACTAAAAAATCATTTTTCAAACAATCTTAAATCCTTGCCATTGGGCGTATCATGAAAATCAAAGCCAGAAGAGAACGTGCGGTCAAGCTTAGCAATAGCAGGACCATTTTTAGGATTACAGAAAAAATCGTAATCATAAAGATAAATCGAAAAATCCCGAATATCCTTAGCTTCTTCATCTGTCATGAAAGTAATACTTTGGGTAGCTGGTTCAGGTTCACCGTTTTCCCACACATCTCGAAAGCCGGCAACTTCATCCTTTTTAGAATACCAAAAACTCATGATAGCAACATGTTCGCCAGTCTCTAAAGTGGCATAAGCCATATCTCGGTCTACTGCCCAACGTTGTTGATTACGAGCTAAGTTTTCAGCTTGACGGAATGTGTAGATACCTTCCAGTTTGGCTTTCATTTTTAGAACGCGGTATTCATGAGAGCGATACACATCCTGATATCTAGCATCACAAGCAGCAGTAATCTTATCGAACTGGACAAGATGAGTAATTTTTTCCATACCAATTACACCATAAACCGTGTAGTTGATAATTTTTTTGGCTGTTTCTTCTGGATATTTTTCAAGTTCATATTCTTTGTTGGAATAAAGTTCGCCATAAGCACCTACTTCACGAAAATACTTCTTATGGACAGCGGATTTCGCATTCATAATTCCAATGATAGCAATAGGTCCTTTATTAGGGCAAAATCCGTAATAAGCAGAACCGCCAATGAAGGAATTTAAGAGTTCTACTTGGTCATAAGAGTAATCTCCTTTTAAGGAAAACTCTAAAGAACCGAAAACATCATTGGTTACTTGGAAAATTCTTCTTCCCCTTTTTACAACTTTTATTTTCCGGTTAGGATAAGCCTTGTCTAACAGTTTCTGAAACAGTTTTTCAATCATATCATTTCCTCCTTCTTATTGGTTCGGAGGACCGTGCCTCCGAAAGTTTTGGTTTTCAAAGGCAACTAAAAAAATTTCAATAAGATTATAGCATAAGCTACATAAAATAGCAAGAAAAGCAATTGAAAAATCTTGCTAAAAAAAACAGGTTATGTTAAAATTATGTACCATAAAGGAGAAAAAAATATGAAAATAGGAATTGATATAGATGATACATTAACAGATATTAAACAAGAATTAGAACAAGAAGCCAGAAAATATGCAAAACAATTAGGAAAAAAAGAACAAAATATAAGTGGAATAACCAATAAAAATGATGGAAATATATGGCAAAGAAAATATGGATTCACCTATGAAGAATTGAAATATTTCCTAAAAGAAATTCAAGAAAGCGTTACAAAAAAAGCCAGACCAAGAGAAAAGGCAAAAGAAGTCATAGAAAAGTTAAAACAAAAAGGACATAAAATTTGCATTATTACAGCAAGAGACTCTGAATTTCATGATGATCCGTATCAACTAAGCAAAGATTGGTTAGATGAAAATGAGATAGAATATGATAAACTAATTGTAAATGCCAGAGAAAAAGCACATATATGTCAACAAGAAAAAATTGATGTGTTTATTGATGACCAGTTAAATAATTGCTTAGCAGTATCAAATATAGGAATAAAAACCATTCAAATTTCAGATGAAAAAGAACAAGTGGAAAATATAATTACCTTAGAAAACTGGAATGAAATATATAAGTATATTGTAGAAATGGAGTAATAAATGAGTAAAATAAAAAGTGAAAATCAAATATTAATTATGCTAGCCTTTTTTAGTATATCCATGGGACTATGGGAGAATTTTAGACAATTATGGTTACAAGATAATGGATTTTTAGCAACCAATATTAGTAATATTATTAGTATTGGAACTTTAATTAGTGTAGTAGGAATTTTATTAGCAGGAAAATATATAAAATTAGAAAAATTAAAAACCTTTGTTAGTATTTCATTAATCATAAAATTCTTAAATTTATTATTTTTGTTAGGATTAAATCATAGTAGCAATCATTTGGTTATTAACATTGCCATTGTAGTTGATGTTCTAACAAGCTACTTAATTACAACTAGTATTTATCCCTTAATAACCACCATTATAAAAAATAACACGATGTATAGCAAAAGAAAACTGACAGAATATCTTTTCAAAGATGTAGGAATTTTAGTAGGGGGATTATTAATTGGAAAAAACATAGCAGGACTTCTTATTAATTATAATATATGTTTATTTATTTCTATTTTATTTTTAGGGATTGCTATCATTGTTATGTTTGATATGAAAGCTTGTAGTCATATTGAAACAAAGAAAGAAGGAGAATTAAGCATAATAAAATATATTGCCAAAAGTAAAATACAAATTACTTATATGATTTACACCTTTGTGGGAGCAACTGCATTTGCCACAGCATTGGGGTTAAAGATGCTAACTTTTACCAATTATCTAAATTTTACAGATAGTGGAGCAACGAATTACTTGCTAATAATAGGTTTAATAGCAGATGGGATTGGCATATTAGCCTTAAAATATTTTACGCCGAAAAATGATTATATTACCATAACCATCAAATTTGGAATACGATTAGTAGCCTATGCCATAGCATTTTTTGCAGATAATATGATGATTTCGTTAATTGCCATTACGTGGTCAATTTTGATTTCAACAGCTTATGAAAATATTGCTGATGGTTATTATATTAATGCGGTGAGCAATGAATATCAATTTCGTTATACTAATTTTCGCTATATCATAAGATATTTAGGAGAAGCGATTGGCGTGTTTTTATGTGGTTTAATGTATAATATAGGACTTAGGTATATGTTAGGATTATCGTCTATTTTAATTGGAATTCAAATTATATTAGCTTATGTATTAATTTATATAAGAAAACAAAAAGAAGAGGGAACTTATGAAAAGGTATAATAAGATAATAACAAAAGAATTAAATCGAATTCTCCCTTATCATTTGTTAGGGGTAGTTTTACATGCAGTAGTGATTTATATGGCATTTAAAATACCACGGCAGTATTGGGAAAATTTTGGACATGTTAATGGAAACAACAATAAATAAAGAGCAAATTTTACAAGAAGCATACTGGTTAATCTTTTACTGTAGTTTTGTATTTGTACCAAGAACTTTGTATAGAACCTTATATTTTACTGTTTCCAGAAAATCTGATATTTATTTAAGGAAAAGGGTAATTAAACATTTACAAAAAGTAAAGCCAGAGTATTTTGAAAAAGAAAATAAAGGAGCCTTTTTAGCTTATTTATCAAAAGAGATATTGTCCATTCATAAAGTGTTAGGAAATTCTTGGTTTTGGCTTACTAAAATGTTGATTACGCCTATTATGGGAATGATTTTAATTTGGAATCAGCTAAATAAAGAATTAGCAATTTATTTAATACCTGCATTTCCTATAGTGATAGTAGCGATGTACTATTATTATCAAAACTTAAAAGAAAAAATTGAAATAGCAAGAAAAGTTTATGTGGAGTTATCCAAAAATATTGAACAAAACACAGAAGGATTTTTATTGGTAAAATCTTATAATAGGCAAACAGAACAAATCGATAAATTTAGAGAAATCAACCAAGAAATGTATCAAGCAGATTATCAAATAGGAGTAGCTAAAAATAAGATTAGCAGTGTAATCAATTTATTGTGGGCTTATTGTTATGTGGCAGGATTTGGTATTGGTATGATTTATATGCTACAAGGAACCGTATCTGTGGGAGAAATCGTAGCATTTATTGGTTATATAGGACAAATACTAGGCGATTTTGTATCAGGGATAGAAAGTTTTTTACAAAAGATGCCGTATTTTGGACAAGCACTTAACCGTTTCAACTATTTCTTAAATTTAGAAGAACTTCCCAAACAAGGAAAAACGTTGAAGGAAATAAATAAAATTGAAATAAAGCATTTGTCTTATTGGTATGATAACAACAAAAATCCAAGTTTAAAAGATATTAATATGACAATAGAAAAAGGAGAAAAAATTGGTATCATAGGAGAAGTTGGTAGCGGAAAAACCACTTTAATGAATATTATATGTGGTTTTTATGAAGTGCCAAATGGAATGATTTATATCAATGGAGAAGATATGAACACGTATCAAAAAAATACGATTTTTGAAAAATACAATTATGCGATTCAGTCTAATATCATATTAGATGATACGATAAAGGCAAATATTGATATCACAGAAGAATTAAAAGAAAAAGAGTTAGAAGATATGATACAAAAAGCAGAATTAAAAGAAGATATCGAAAAAATGGAGAAAAAAGAAGAGACTTTTGTAGGAGAAAAAGGAATTAAGTTATCAGGAGGTCAAAAACAAAGAATTTCAATTGCAAGAAATTTAGGTAAAATTAGAGAAATTAATATTTTTGATGATACCCTTTCAGCTTTAGACTCGAAAACAGAAAAAAATATCATGGAAAAATTGCAAAAAGAAGTTAAAGACCATACCTTAATCGTAATAGCCAATAAAGTTTCAAGTGTAAAACAGCTAGATAAAATTTATATTTTGTTAGATGGAAAAATCCAAGATTGTGGAACCCATCAAGAATTAATGCAAAGAAATCAGTTTTATAAAGAACTAGAATATCTTGAAAGAAAGGAAGAAGCAGATGAAATGTATTCTCAAGAAAAATGTTAAACTGTTAATTCTGGTTGGAATTTCTTTAATTATATGTAACTTACTAAATGCATTGCATCCTTTTGTTATGAAAGAGATATTAGATGTTAATATAACGATACAAGAGGTTTTGCTAAGACTATTTTTAATTTATTTTGTGATACATATTATTTTGGTGATAGCTAAAAATGCAAGAAATAGCATTATTAACAAAGCAATGTCAAAAATATTAAGTGATTTAAGAGAAAGACTATTTTGTCATGTACTAAAATGGGATATGACAACCTATCAAAAATATAATTCGTCAGAAATTTATACCAGATTAACGGCTGATATAGATAATGTATCTTCTTTGTTTTTAGGGACGATGCAAGTTGTGTTAAATGATGTTGTTTATATTATAACCATGGTAATTTTTATGTTTTTTGCTGATATACAATTAGCAATAATTGGAAGTACTGCTATTTTATTAAATGCAATTGTTTCCTATATTTTTACTCACCAAGTAGCCAATTGCAATAAAAAAATTTTAGATAAAAGGGATAAAGAAAATAGACAGTTTTCGGAAATGTATCATAAAAATAAACTAACATTTTTATTTGGCTTGCAAAAAAAGAATGAAAACCAAATATGTCAAACATTAGACGAAGAGATGGTTTATCGAAGAAGATGGATTTTAAGCGAAAGCTTTATTTACCCGCTTGCCATAACCATACAAGCACTTGCTATTTACTTAATCTTAGTTTATGTGTTTCATATTAATATGGCAATTTCTTTAGGAAGTATTTATTTGGTTATCAATTATATCCAAAATTGTAGAGCTCCATTAAATGAAATATTTACAGAATTAGAAGCAATCCAGAGTTCTAGCATGTCATTAAAAAGAATTAATAAATTATTAAAAGAGCAAGGAAAAGAAGAAATAGAAAAAGGAGAACCAGAAGAAGATTTAAAAGGCGATATTGAATTTGAAAATGTTTGTATGCAATATGGAGAAAATAAGGTGTTAAAGAATATTTCATTTATTATAAAAGAGGGAAATAAAGTGACCATTGCAGGAAAAACAGGAGTAGGAAAAACAACGATTGCCAATATTCTTATGCGATTGTATCCAATACAAAGTGGTAGAATTTTAATTGGTGGAAAAAATATTCAAAAAATAAGAATACAAGATATTCGAAAAAATATTTCTTATATTTCGCAAACACCATATATTTTAAACGATACCTTAAAAAATAATATTATATTAGGTGATAAAACAATTACAGAAGAACAAATACGAAAAGTAGCAAGTGAGATTGGGTTTGAAAAAGTTTTAGATAAGTTTCCAAGGGGATTAGAAGAAACAATAGAAAAGAATAAGTTATCCTATGGACAACTTCAAATGATAGCTTTTTTAAGAGCTATTTTGCATAAGGCAAATATTTATATATTTGATGAACCAACTTCTAATATTGATTTAAAGACAGAGGATAGAATTCAAAAGTTGATTGATAAGATAACGAAAGAAAGTACAGTAATTATTATAGCTCATAGAAAGTCTACTATTGAAAATTCTGATAAAATTATTTATTTAAAAGATGGAGAAGTAGATAAGATAGTAAACAGATAATCCTTTCAATTTTTGACTTTGGTAAGTGAAAATTGCGCTTTTATGTAAAATGTGGTATAATAGAACTAGATAAGTGCTAAATGCCTTTATCAGTAGTAGACATCGTGTTTACAACAAGAAACTATCAATTAAGAAAAATTTGGAGGTAGAAACATGAAAAGAAGGATTGTGCGGTATAATGGTGGAACAATGAGCTACAAAGGATGTTCTGAGCCAACTAAGTTGGTTGAAGGTAGAATGTATGAAGTTGTTGATGAAATTGACAAAGGCTGGCAGACTGATTACAAACTAAAAGGTGTAAGAGGCTGGTTCAATTCGGTCTGGTTTGATGAAGTCAATACATACCTGGCTGTTACCAATGAAATTCCAAGAGTAGGCGAACTTTGTGAATGTTCAAGAATGGAAATTACTGGCGGGATACCTAATATGGTGGCATGCCGGATTGGAAAAGTGAAGAAGGTTCAGGAATTAGGAATCGGCGTCTATAAGGTCGTTACGTATAACAACATCTACATTATGCAGGTAGCTTAGGTAAATACCCTTTTCAAAAAAAGAAATCTCTTTCCTTAGGGAAAGAGGTTTCTTTTTTGATTGATTTTTTATAGGAAAAATGATATAATGTGTATTAAATATTGGCGAAATGCCTATAGTAGCAAGTACAACTGATTAATTAAAGGAGGTAGAAAAAGATGAGAATAATGAAAAGAGCAGTGCGGTATATTGAAAGCAGAAAGAAACATCCTAGCCAGGAAAGACTTACCATCGGGAATATCTATATTGTGGAGGAAGAGAAAAAAATAGCATACGGCACCTATGTTTATAGGCTAAAAGGAGTAGAAGGATGGTTTGCATCGGATTCTTTTAGTAAAATGGAATCCTATGTAGCTATCTCTGATAAACATCCTAAAAAAGGTGATGCCTGTGAGTGTATGAGGATTTTTTTGGAAGGGGGAACACTTAAATTAGAAAAGTGTGAACCAGAACGTATACTAGAGGTAGAAGAGATGGGGAACAACATTTACCGAGTAAATACGTGGAAAAAAATTTATTATGTAAGTGTAGGCTATGGAGGAGAATACTAATTTGTCTCAAAAAAGAACGTTTTCTTTTAAGAAAGCGTTCTTTTTAACATTAAGGCAAGGTAACAATTTTTTTTGTAAAATCTAAATTACTCCAAGAATCTTCTTCATATCCAATGGTATAAACATTGGTAGCCTCAATATCTTTATTTAACATTAATTGTAAATTTTTATTAGAATTATCATCCGTAAAACGTTTTACAGATGTAATAATTTCAAGCTTTGGATTAGCTTTAGCAATTTCGGAAATTAAGAATTTACCTTTCTTATTTAAGCCCAAAACACGAATATAAGGTTGAACTTTTCTAGACATAGCCATATCTTTTTTTGTAATTCCCAATAAAGCATATAATAAAATACGTTGAAGACGTGTATTAGTATAACGTTTTGATTTTATAATATTTAAAAATTCTATAATAGTATTACAAGAATTAGCGGCATTTTTGATGGCAAATTCTAATCCTTCGGAAACATCTGGTAATTCTGCAATTTCTGAAGTAGTCATTTTTCTTAAGGTATAAATGATTTCTTTTTCGAAAACAGAAATATCAGGAACAACATGACCAGCTTTCAAGTTTTTTATTAAATTTGTATAACTAGGTGCTGGCATAAGATTAGCTAAAGCATTAAAACCATTATTTTTAATGATATTTCGAATGGCAGTACTACTAGCAATATTGCCTGTATGGCTTAAGTCATTATAGCCAACTTCAAATCTAGCGATACTATAAGGGTGAAGATTGCTTTTTAGCTTTTTGATAGCTTTTAGATATTCAATTCCTAAAATGTTATTAGGAGAAGAAAGTACATTAGCAAATTTTCGAATATCATTTAAATACATCATAAGAGCATTTTCACGAGCTTTAGGAAAAGAAAGTCCTTTTTTCAATTCATGGGATAATAAAGTTTTATATTCTCTTGGTTCACGGTACAGGACATCAGCACATTTGTCTAAAACATCAATGTCAGAAGTTTCAGCACCAAAAGAAAGATAATCGACAACTTTTAAAGAGTCTAAAATTTTAATAGCTCCTTCCGCAAAGTTTTCAGCACTTGAAATAGCATATAAAACAGGAAGTTCGATGACTAAATCGACCCCACAATTAATAGCAGATTCTGCTTTTGACCATTTATCTACCAAAGAAGTGCTTCCACGTTGGGTGAAATTTCCGCTCATGATAGCAACTGTGTAATTAGAACCTGTATCTTTTTTTGCCTTTTCTAAATGGTATAAGTGACCATTATGAAAAGGATTGTATTCAGCAATAATACCTAAAACTTTACTCATAAAAAATCCCTTCTTGCTTTCCTTTCTTTTTATGTTATAATAATACCATAAAAATACGAAAAAAACAATGGAAAGGGTAATTTTATGGAAAAAGTTGTTATTTATACCGATGGTGCTTGTTCTGGAAATCCAGGACCAGGGGGATGGGGCGCTATTTTGATGTACAAAGAAAATAAAAAAGAAATCTCAGGAGGAAAGGAAAATACAACTAATAATGTAATGGAATTAACAGCTGTTATAGAAGGATTAAAACTCCTAAAGTACCCATGTGAGGTGGATTTATATAGTGATAGTGCCTATGTAGTAAATGCATTTGAGCAAGGATGGATTTATAATTGGGTAAAAAATAATTGGAGAACAGCAGGAAAAGAACCTGTAAAAAATCAAGAAATTTGGAAGGAATTATATGGATTAACCCAAACACATAAAGTGAAATTTCATAAGGTGAAAGGGCATAGTGATAATGAATATAACAATCGATGTGATGAGTTGGCTAGAAATGCAATTAAGTCATATAATAAATAGAAAAGAAAAGGAACAATGCTAAAAGTGCATTGTTCCTTGACAGAATTCTTACAAGACAGATATTAATTTTAGAATTCCCAAGCAATATTAATGATTATCTTGTCTATTTTGGGCTCATGTCCTGCAAAAGAAAACTTGATAGTTGGAGACAATTCGTTGATGTCATTCAATAACTCTTTTACGTAGTTATCAGCACTGGAAACATATTCAGGGCATAACTTAAAGATTACATTCTCTCTACCAATCCATTCTTTAGCAGTAAGTGTAAGCTTAAGAGAACGAAAATCCACGAATTCATGCCCCAAACACTTACCGCACACAAGTAAGTTATCGTCGTTTAATTGCCGAACAATTGCAAGGGCATGATGCTTTTTTTGTTCAGGCCAATTCTTTATGGAGCTATAAATTGTTATTTTGCTTTCCAAATCTTTTGAAATAGAATTTACTGTTTTCAGTGTTGAATTAAAAATGCTTAATAAAGTCATAGGTTCTCCTTCTACCTAAATGCATTTAGGATTGCATTTAGGATTTTTTCAACTATTTATTAGAAACTAAGTATATTATAACATATTTTACATAAAAAAGCAAAAATATTACATTTTTATGACATTATGAAAAACAATTGAAATATTCTGTCGAATTCAGTATAATAGAATTGTAGAGGAGGAGACAAATGAATACCTTTGCAGATTATATATTAGAGGAAGAAGAATTAGATGCAAAAATGGAAATAACCTATTATCTATCGAAAAAAGCAAAAATATTTTTCGATAAATCAGTTATCTTTAAAACAGAAATTGCAAGGTTATTTTTAAACTATTCAAAAATAGAGGTAGATAAAAATTTAGTATTAACAGCCAGTTTACTATGCAATTGTAAAAAAGTTGAGAATGCACAAGACATTAATAAAATCCATAGTTATGCAAAAGAAGGAGCAAATTACTTAAGAGGAATGGGATTTGGAAAAAGATTTTGCAAAGTATGTGAAGAAATTAATCGATATAGTAATAGTAATCCAAGAGAAAGAGAAAGTGACATATTAGAGTTAGTAGAACAATTTGGAGGAATGTTATTAGATAGACCAGAAAGAATTGGATTTAAGCCAGACGAAGCATTAGTATTATTAGAACATAGAAACCTAAAATCAGAATACAATCGTTACTTACCTACTTTTATAGAATTTGTCAATTTTCTAGAAAAGATACAAACAGGTGAAGTAGGAAATATGACAGCATTAAGAAAATTAGTAAAAATGTATAATGAAACAGAAGAACTAACAAAATTCATTCAAAAAATAGCTTATGAATATGAACCTCAAATAGATAAATTAATTGCAGAACAAAATGAAGAAATAGCAGAAGAAATGTTCAGCAAAGTAGAAAAATCAAATCGACCACTATTTAGTGAAGAAACAACAAGAAAAATTATGGCACATATACATGCCGAAACAGAAACGAAATAAAAATTGCCAAAGGGGACGGTCCTTTTTGGCAATTATTTTAGAAAGGAAGAAAAAATGTACGAAATATTTGCAGATTTACATGTACACATAGGAAGAAGTGAAAATGGAAAACCAATTAAAATAACGGCAGCTAGAAGCTTAAATTTTGCTAACATTGCTAAAGAATGTGCTGACCGAAAAGGAATTAATGTAGTAGGAATTATTGATTGTGCGTCACCTTATGTAATAGAAGACATTGAAAAATTTCTAAAAACAGGAGAAGCATATGAATTAGAAGATGGAGGAATTATTTACAAAGATAAAGTATGTATCCTTTTGGGAAGTGAAGTAGAAACATCTGAAAAAGGAAGAAATGGAAAATGTGGAAGTGCTCATAATGTTTGTTTCTTTCCACATTTAAAAGATATCAAGGCATTTTCCAATGAATTAAGTCATCATTTAAAAAACATCACATTAAGCACGCAAAGAACTGATTTGTCAGGATATGATTTAATTGACATAGTTGAGAAATACAATGGAATATTAATTCCAGCCCATGTATTTACACCACATAAAAGTTACTATGGAAACTGTACAGATCGATTAGAAAATATATTTAAAGAAAAATTCAATAAAATATTTGCTATCGAATTAGGATTAAGCTCTGATACCTTTTTAGCAGATACTATTTCAGAGTTAGAAACTAGAACTTTTGTAACCAACTCAGATGCTCATTCATTACCTAAAATAGCAAGAGAATACAATAAAATGCAAGTAGAAGACATTTCATTTAAAGAAATTGTAATGGCATTAAAAAATGAAGGCGGAAGAAAAGTAATAGCAAACTATGGACTAGATCCTAAGCTTGGAAAATATCATAGAACTTATTGTGATGACTGTGAAGACTCTATTGAGACCAAAGAACCAGTAGAAACATGTCCAATGTGTGGAGGAAAAAATGTTACTTTTGGTGTATTTGATAGAATTGAGTTAATTAAAGATAAAAAAGAAACGAAAAGTCCAGACAATAGACCACCTTATATCTATCAAGTACCACTTGGTTTTATTCCTGGTGTAGGAGGAAAAACAATTGATAAATTATTAGAAACATTTGAAACAGAAATGAACATATTACACAAATTATCAAAAGATGATATAGAAGCAGTAGTAGGAGAAAAAGTAGCAAATCATATTGTAAATGCAAGAGAAGGAAAAATGCAAATCCATTCTGGTGGTGGAGGAAACTACGGAAAAGTGAAAGCTTAAAATTAGAGTTCTAAAAAAATCCTTATCGAATACACATTATGTATAAAGATAAGGAGAATTTTTATGAAGAAAGACAAACGAATAAAGTTATTGGAAATTATAAAAGAACATGTTAGGAATAACAAAAAAGAATATATTTTAGTAGCATTAATATTTGTTATAGGTATATTTCTAGGTGTTCTTTTTATTAATCAAATACAAGAGGCACAAAAGACAGAAATCACGTCGTATTTGAATAGTTTTATTGATAAAGTAAAAAATATGGAGAATTTGAACCACATAGAATTATTGAAAAGTAGTATGGGACAAAATATAGTATTGGCAATTATTCTGTGGTTTTTTGGTACGACAGTAATTGGTATACCAATTGTATTTGGATTAGTATTATATCGAGGATTTTGTTTAGGATATACCATTGCTATTTGTATTACTATCATGGGACTTCCACAAGGATTGGTATTTGCTTTATTATTGCTTTTGCTTCAAAATATTTTGTGGATACCAGCAATTTTAGCACTAGCAGTTAGTGGATTTAAATTATATAAATCGATTGTAAAAGATAGAAATAAAGAAAATATAAAACTAGAAATTGTTAGACATACAGTGTTTTCTTTTATTATGCTACTAGTGTTAGTAGTAGCATCCTTAATTGAAACTTTTATAGCAATGAATATTTTAAAAGGATGTATAAAATATTTTTAAAAAATATTTAAAAATGTATTTACAATTTTAAAATTCTTTGATATAACATATGTAGTTTATGTTAATAGATTATTTTAAAATATAACAAAGGGTAGGGGAAAATAAATGGAAAGACAGTTAAAGTATTTTTTTGATTTTTTAGAAAACGATAGAAAGCTATCAGAAAACACATTACAATCTTATAAAAGAGATTTAAAACAATTTAAAAGATATTTAGAAGCATGTGAACTTCATTACAATCGTGTAAAAGAAGATGACATCAAAGATTATATCAGAGAATTGCAAGAAGAAGGTAAGAAAGCATCTAGTATTTCTAGATGTATTGCATCTATACGTTCATTTTATCAATTCGTATTAAAAAATAAAAAAGTAAAAGCAGATCCAACACAAAATATTCAATCACCAAAAATTGAAAAAAGAGTTCCAAGTGTATTAACATCAAAAGAAGTAGAATTATTATTAGAACAACCGAAAGATATTGATTTAAAAGGAATTCGTGATAAAGCAATGCTTGAATTTGCTTATGCAACAGGAATGAGAGTAACAGAGATTATTTCTTTAAATATAGAAGATGTTAATTTAGAAGAAGGATATGTAACTTGTAAACATGGTAATAAACAACGTAACATACCACTAGGAAATATGTCATTAAAAGCATTAAAAGAATATGTAGAAGAAGCAAGAGAAATATTAATAAAAACAGAAGGAGAGCAAGCTCTATTTGTTAATATTAATGGTGGAAGATTAACAAGACAAGGATTCTGGAAAATTATTAAATTTTATAAAGAACAAGCACATATTACCAAAGAAATTACACCACATGTATTAAGACATTCTTTTGCAACCCATCTTTTACAAAATGGGGCAGATTTAAAAGCTATCCAAACAATGTTAGGACATTCTGATATTTCTTCTACACAAGTATATATGCAATTTCAAGATGAAGGAATAAAAAACGTTTATAGAAAAGCTCATCCAAGAGCATAGAGAAAATAAAAACAAAAAAGTCGACTTAAAAAAGTCGGCTTTTTATAAATTGACTATTATTCTTCTGTTGTTTCATCTGTAATGTCATCATCATCATCAGTAGAATCTTCAACTACAACGGAATTATCCTCAAATTCATCAACTAATGCTTCGTCATCGTCATGATCCACATCTTCGTCTAATAATTCTTCATCTTCGCTAGGGTCAAACTCATAATCATAATAGTAATTTTCATCAAGATATTTATCATTATAGCTGTTTTGAATAAATCTTACAGTACAATAAATTCCAGCTAATATTACAATAATGGCGATAATTAAAGAGATAATAAAAACTTTTGTACTAATAACAATATGTTTTTTACTTTTATCTTCTTGTCTTCTGTCACCTTGTCTTCTTTCTACTTGTTCTTCTTCTGCCATGGATAAATCCTCCTTTATAAAATATTTTAAATCAAATTTATTATATCATAAAGAAAGCAAAAAATAAAAATGTTATCAAAAAGTAATTGAATTGTAACATGATTGTAACAACAAAATGTAATACTTTGCAGATATACTAGACATTAAGAGAAAAAAAAGTTATAATATACGTACGTAAAAAGGGAATAGAAGGTGTATAAAAATTGAAGAAAAAAGTATTATTTATATCCAGTACAGGTGGACATTTAAATGAATTAATGCAATTATCACCATTATTTGAAAAATATGATTATCATATCATAACAGAAAAAGACAAAGTAAATGAAAGTTTAAAAGAAAAATATGGAGACAAAATAGATTTTTTACCATATGGCACAAGAGCAAAATTGTTTTCTTATCTTTTCAAATATTTTTATCTTTGTTTGAAAACAGTTTACTTATATTTAAAAATACGTCCTAAAATAATTGTGACGACTGGGACACATACAGCTGGACCAATGTGTTATTTTGGTAAAATATTGGGAAGCAAAATAATTTATATTGAAACTTTTGCCAATACACATAAAAAAACAGCAACAGGAAGATTGATTTATCCAATTGCTGATTTATTTATTGTACAGTGGGAAGAAATGCTTACCTTATATCCCAAAGCAGTATATGGAGGTTCGATTTATTAATGATTTTAGTATTATTAGGAACACAGAATAATAGTTTTCATCGACTTTTAGAAGAAATTGATAAACAAATACAGAAAAAAAAGATAGAAGAAGAAATAATTGTCCAAGCAGGGCATACCCAATATCAATCTAAAAATATGAAAATATTGGATTTTATTTCTAATGAAGAAATTGAAAAATTAATAAGTAAAGCAGATATCATTATTACCCATGGCGGTGTTGGCTCAATTTTACAATCACTACAAAAAGAAAAGAAAGTAATTGCTGTTCCACGACTTCACAAATATCAAGAACATGTGAATGACCATCAAAGAGAAATCGTAGAAGTTTTTCATAAAAAAGGTTACATTATAGGAATACAAGAAGTGAACCAATTAGAACAGGCAATAGAACAAATAAAAGAATTTAAACCAAAGAAGTATCAACAAAACAACTATAAAATGTTGAAGATGATTGAAGATTTTATAGAAAAATGCTAATTAAGTTGCCATTTAAATCCGGAACGATTGGCAAGAAGGAGTAACAGAAATGACAAAAAAAGAAGCAATAAATCAGGTGATTAATTCGATAATATTTGTAATAATAGTAGGAATTTTAGTTTTCTTAAAAACAATTTTATTTTATCATAGTACAATTGCTATTAATGAGGCATTGGAACTAAGTACTATCTTAGGTACAGTTTCCTTTTTAGTTGTAATTGGATGCTTTTTGGCGATTTTGCCAAATCGAACAAGAATGATAGGAACAATTATAATGGATGTGATAATAAGTACTTTATTGTTTGGAAATCATGTTTATTATATTTATTCTAACAGTGTGTTATCAG
This sequence comes from uncultured Clostridium sp., assembly GCA_947426525.1. Classification (GTDB taxonomy): domain Bacteria; phylum Bacillota; class Clostridia; order TANB77; family CAG-508; genus CAG-269. The sequence continues at coordinate 17,522 of CANEEJ010000024.1, forward strand.
TAGCCCAAATTAGTAATCTTCAATATGGGGGAGAAATTATGAAAACACTCCCAATGGTAATACAACTAAAACAAATTTTGTATTTTTTAGATATTCTGGTTTTGATAGGCTTTTTTTTAGGAAAAGTAGTAAAATTAGAGAAAAAGGAAAAAAGTACGAAAAAACAAATAATTGCTAAGGGAATAAGTGTAGTAATAGGAATTCTTATTTTTTGTCTTGTTGGTATTAGTTATGTAGAAAAAGGAAAATTGAAATCTTATAATAAGGATTTACAAATAAGAGAAGCAACTATTTTAGGGTATCATATTTCCGATATTCAAAATGCATTTACGATGAAGCAACAAACCAAATATAAAAATTGTGAAGATATGATGCAAGACTACAATCAGTTAAAAGAGAGTTATGAAGCAAGATATGGACAAGAAATGTATCATATAAAAGGCATTTTACAAGGGAAAAAGGTGATTATTCTCCAGTTAGAATCCGTTCAAGAATTTGTACTTCATAAAGAAATCAATGGAAAACAAATTACGCCTAATTTGAACCAGTTTTTACAAGAAAATGTAGAATTTACCAATATGCATATGCAAAGCTATTCGACAACAGCAGATTCTGAACATAGTACCATTACATCTATTTACCCAATGGAGAATGGAATGTCATTTAGCCGTTATTATACCAATACGTATGACGATTTATTTAAAATTTTCAACCAGAAAAATTATCATACTTCTTATATGCATGGAAATTATCCTTATTTTTGGAACCGAGGAAATGTATATGGACGTTTAAATTTGGATGAATTAGTATTAAAAGAGCAATTTGATGACTTATCTGAAAACATTAATGGAGATTTATCGGATGAACTATTATATCAACAGGCAGTGATCAAATGGAAGCAATATGACAATCCATTTATGTCATATATAGTAGCAGCTTCTTCCCATACACCATATACTTTGGAAGGATTACAAGATAGAAGTAAGATTAGCATTGATGTGGGAAAATATAAAGATACCTATTTTGGAAACTATTTAGAAGCAGTAAACTATGCCGATTATGCTTTTGGCGTACTAATCAAAGAATTAAAAGAAAATCAGTTGTATGAAGATACTGCTATCTTGGTATTTGGAGACCACAATGGGTTAAATATGTATAATGAAGAACTCATTGACTTTTTAAAAGCTACGAATGAGAGCCTAACAGACGTAGACCTTAAATTAAACTATACGAAAGTAGCATGTGGTTTCAAAATTCCAGGAATGAAACCACTACAAATAGAAAAGCCAGTCAATAAACTAGACATCAAACCTACATTAGCCTATTTATGTGATTTAGAAGACAGTTTTTCTTTAGGTACTAATATGTTTGCCAATAAAAACTTTGTATGTTTAAACAACGAAAGAATTATCACAAATTGTTATTATTACGATGAAAATTGGTATGAAATACAAACAGGAGAAATGTTAAACTGGGAAGAATTAGAGCCAGACACAAAAGAATTGTTAAACAACAATTATCAATCTATGAAAATAGAACTAGACATCTCAAACTCAGTTAGTATCAACAATTTATTAAAATGAGACATAGGGGACAGGTCTCATTTGTCTCAAAAAGGAGAGGTGAAACAATGGACGAGGAAAGAATTATGACACCAAACTTAGAAAATATGGGGGAAGAACGATTTGAGAATTCTTTAAGACCAAAAGTTTTAGAAGAATATATTGGACAAAGTAAGGTAAAAGACAATATGAAAATATATATAGAGGCTGCTAAAAAAAGAGGAGAGCCATTAGATCATGTTTTATTATATGGACCTCCTGGTCTTGGAAAAACGACATTATCTAATATTATAGCCAATGAAATGCAATCTAATATTAAAATAACTTCTGGACCAGCGATTGAAAAGCCTGGAGATTTAGCGGCTTTATTAACCAATCTTTCTGAATTTGATGTTTTATTTATTGACGAAATTCACAGACTAAGTAAAAGTGTAGAAGAAATATTGTATCCAGCTTTAGAGGATTATACGCTTGATATTATGATAGGAAAAGGCCCAAGTAGTAGGTCAATTCGATTAGATTTACCAAAATTTACTTTAATTGGGGCAACGACTAAAGCAGGGGCTTTATCAACGCCATTACGTGACCGTTTTGGAATTGTTCATCGCTTAGAATTATATTCTATAGAAGATTTAACAACAATTGTAAAAAGGTCGAGCAAAATTTTAGAAGTAGAAATTGAGGAAGAAGCGGCAAAAGAAATTGCAAGAAGATCAAGAGGAACGCCAAGAATTGCCAATCGTTTATTAAAAAGGGTAAGAGATTATGCTTTAGTTTTAGGAGATGGAAGTATTACTTTAAAAATAACAAAACATGCTTTAAATCAGTTAGAGATTGATGAATTAGGACTAGATGAAATCGATCGAAAGATACTAGAAACGATGATTGTTCAATATGGAGGAAGACCAGTAGGAATTGAGGCTTTAGCGGTTAGTATAGGAGAAGAAATTGATACCATAGAAGATGTTTATGAACCTTATTTAATTCAAATTGGTTTTATAGCAAGAACATTAAGAGGAAGAAAGGCTTTACCAGCAGCTTATAAGCATTTAGGATATGAATATGGAGAGGAATTATAATATGAAAAAAGAAATGCTAAAAGTAGTTTTTTTTATTACAATAGCCTGTGCGGTGATAATAGGAATTGTAAGCTTGATGTTAACAATTGGAAAAGAGAAAGCAAAAGATATAAAAAAATACGAAACAACAATGGCACAATTAGTTGGTGTAAAAGAACGTCAAACGAATATAGATGAAACCACTACCTATTATCAAAAATATGAATATGAAGTAAAAGGAAAAAAATATCAAATAGCTACTAATTATAGTAGTAGCATAATACAAAAGGTTAAGTTGATAAAATATAATCCAGAAAATCCAAATGAAGCAATACTTCCTAAAAGTAATGTATTTTCAATAATTGGTTTAATGGTAGTGTTTTTTACAATTATTCCAATAGGATTAAATATAGCTTCAAAGGTTAGAAAAAGATTACATATTATAATGGATATTTTTATTAGTTTCTTATTTTTCTTATTAGGAACATTAACTTATATTCTAATGTGTTTTGATATGTTAGAATTTGACCTCGTAACAGCTTATAATATTGCAGGAATAGGACTAGTGATACCATTTTTTTGGATATTAATGGGAGGGATTTTAACGATTTCTATTATATATGCCATTATAAAAAAGAAATATAATCAAGAAATAGAATGATTTTGGAGATACCCTTAGCTGTGTGAACGTTAAGTGAGATTACAGATAAGTAATACCTTTAGGTACGGAGGAAAAAATTATGAAATTATTGTTACATACTTGTTGTGCACCTTGTAGTGTATATTGTATTGATAGTTTAAGAAATGAGGGAATTGAACCAACTGTATATTGGTTCAATCCTAATATACATCCTTACATGGAATACAAAGCAAGGCGTGATTGTTTAAAAGAATATACAAATAGCATAGAAGTACAGGCCATTTTCGAAGAAGATTATGGCTTAAAAGAGTTTTGCAAAAACGTGATAAACAATTTAGAAAATAGATGTCAAGAGTATTGCTATCCAGTTCGTTTAGAACAAACTGCTAAATATGCCAAAGAAAATGGATATGACAGCTTTACAACGACATTGTTAGTTAGTCCTTATCAAAATCATGAAATGCTAGTTAAAGTAGGAGAAGAAATGGCTAAAAAATATGGCGTTAAGTTTTTATATCGTGACTTTAGGATTGGTTTTAGAGAGGGACAAGCAAAGGCAAGAGAATTAGGTTTGTATATGCAAAAATATTGTGGTTGTGTTTTTTCTGAAGAGGACAGATACGCTAAGAAAATAGAAAAGGATAAATTTATATAGTAATTTTTAGGAGAGTGTAGTGTTACAATTGATGTGAAACAAAAGAAATAAAAATTGAATAAGTGATTT
>CANEEJ010000025.1 GCA_947426525.1 uncultured Clostridium sp.
ATCTATAAAATACTATTCATTTCAACAAAAACTGTCGGGTGATAAGTTTTTATGTTAATATGTTATTACTTAAAATGCAAAAAAATTTCACAATAGCATTGCATAAAATGACATAAAAGTATATAATTAATTGTGGGAATGTCAAAAAAAGGGGAAGAAAAAAGAAAGTGAAAACAGTAAAAAAATATAGAAATGTAATACTAAGAATTATGGATGTTATCGTCATTGTAGTAGCTTATTATATAGCACAAATGATAATTGGTAATACAATTACTATGACAAAAGAGATAAATCGAACTATTATTAATACGGTTATTTTAGCAATTATCATTTATTCAGGTTTATTACATGTTTTTAAAACTTATAAAAATATTACAAGATATGAAAACGGAAACGACTATTTAGTATATATATTAGCTTGTTTAATTGCTTACATAGGGATTACAATAATAAATATAACTGGCAAATTTAATATAGCCAATCCAAGAACCAATATGATTGCAGCCTTAATCATTGTAACAACAATTATAGGATATCGTGTTGTATTAAGATTGGTATTGACAGAAGGATATAAATCATCAGAAGAAGCAAAAGGCAATAACAAGAAAAAAGTACTAATTATAGGAGCAGGGGATGCTGCTAGAATTGTATTAAGAACCCTAAAAACAACTATGAAAGACACCTATGAAGTAGTAGGGCTAATTGATGACAACATTAATAAAGTTAATTATGCTATTTCTGGAAATCGTATATTAGGAACAAGATATGATATCCCAAGAATTTGTAAAGAAAATCAAGTAGATGGTATCTTATTTACCATTTCGAATATAAAAAATCAAGAAAGAAAAGATATTTTAAAAATCTGCCAAGAAACAGGATGTAAGGTTAGAATATTACCAGGAACAGCAGAATTAATTAAAGATAAGAGACTAATCGATAGTTTTAGAGATGTAGAAATAGAAGATTTATTAGGAAGGGACCCTATTAAACTAGACAATAGCAATATTGGAAAATTAATTAAAAATAAAGTAGTATTAGTGACTGGTGGAGGTGGTTCCATTGGTTCTGAACTATGTCGACAGATAGTAAGATATCAACCAGAAAAATTAGTTATTCTTGATATTTATGAAAATAATTTGTATGATATTGAACAAGAATTAAAAACAAATTATCCTAATATAGAAATTGATGCTATTGTCGCAAACGTTAGAGAAAAAGAAAGATTGAATGAAATATTTGAAGAATTCAAACCATATTTAGTATTTCATGCCGCAGCACATAAACATGTACCATTAATGGAAACAAGTCCATTAGAAGCAATTAAAAATAATGTGTTTGGAACCTATAATGTTGTAAGCTGTGCGGATGAATATCAAGTAAAAAGATTTATCTTAATTTCAACAGATAAAGCAGTAAACCCAACTAATATTATGGGTGCTACCAAACGTCTATGTGAAATGATTATTCAAGCGAAAAACGAGGTAAGCCAAACAGAGTATGCCGCAGTTCGCTTTGGAAATGTATTAGGAAGTAATGGTTCTGTTGTGCCATTGTTTAAAAAACAAATTGCAAATGGGGGACCAGTAACGGTTACTCATAAAGATATTACTAGATTTTTTATGACAATACCAGAAGCGGTATCTCTTGTATTGCAAGCCATGTCTTATGCAGAAGGTGGAGAGGTTTTTGTATTAGATATGGGAGAACCAGTTAAAATCTATGATATGGCAACTAATCTAATTAAATTGTCTGGATTGGAACCAAATGTGGATATTCAAATAAAAGTGACTGGTTTAAGACCAGGTGAGAAGTTATATGAAGAGTTATTAATGGAAGAAGAAGGATTAACGCAGACAAAACATGATAAAATTCATGTAGCAAAACCTATGAATATTGATATGAATATGATAGAATATAAACTGAAGGAATTAAATAGTTTACTACAACATTGTAATAATGAACAGAAGGATGAAATTAAGAAGGTTATGAAAGAGGTTGTACCAACTTATCAACTAGAGAAAAAATCATAATTGAGGAAGAAGGAATAAAATTGGATAAGAGAATATATTTAGCGTCACCACATATGTCAAAAGAAGGATATGAACAACAATATGTAAAAGAAGCATTTGACACCAACTGGGTAGCACCACTAGGTGAAAATGTAAATAAATTTGAAGAAGAGCTAGCAAATTATGTGGGAAGTAACCATGCAGCTGCACTATCAGCAGGGACAGCTGCCATTCACATGGCATTAAAAGCATTAGATGTAAAAAATGGAGATATTGTATTTTGTTCTACATTAACTTTTTCAGCAACAGTAAATCCAGTTATATACCAAAATGCAACACCTGTTTTTATTGATAGTGAAAAAGAAACTTGGAATATGAATCCAAAAGCACTAGAAAAAGCTTTTGAAAAATATCCAAACCCAAAAGCGGTTATAGTAGTCCATTTATACGGAACACCAGCTAAAATAGAAGAAATCAAAGCTATTTGTGATAAACACAATGTACCACTAGTTGAAGATGCAGCAGAAAGTTTAGGAGCAACTTATCAGGGAAAACAAACAGGAACATTTGGAAAATATGGAATTTATTCTTTTAATGGAAATAAAATTATTACAACCAGTGGTGGTGGAATGCTTGTTTCAAATGATGAAGAAAGAATTGCAAAAGTAAGATTTTGGGCAACACAGAGTAGAGAAAAAGAACGTCATTATGAGCATAAAGAAATAGGATACAATTATCGAATGAGTAATATTGTTGCTGGAATTGGAAGAGGACAGTTAAAGATATTAGAAGAAAGAATTAAGCAAAAAACAAACATATATGATAGGTATAAAAAAGAATTTGAAACAATAGAAGATATCGAAATGCAACCAATTCCAGAAGATACAAAACCAAATCATTGGTTATCTGTTATAACATTAAAAGAAAACTCAAAGGTAAAACCTATTGATATTATGAAAGTTTTAGAGGTAGAAAATATAGAGTCAAGACCTGTATGGAAGCCAATGCATAAACAACCAGTCTTTGAAAAATATGATTTTATTAAGGTACAAGATAAGGCTGTTTCAGAAGAACTATTTAAAAGAGGTGTATGCTTACCTTCTGATACCAAAATGACAATAGAAGAGCAAATGCATGTTATTAACATTATAAAAAGTTTATGGGAGTAGATAGTAATGTATGCAAAATATATAAAAAGAGTATTAGATTTTTTGTTAAGTTTAATCGCATTTATTGTATTAATGCCAATTATGATAGTAATTTATTTATTGGTTAGAGTGAAATTAGGAAAGCCAGCTATTTTTAAGCAAGAAAGACCTGGAAAAGATGAAAAGATTTTTACCCTGTATAAATTTAGAACTATGACAGATGAGAAGGATGAAAATGGTAAGCTATTGCCTGATGGAAGAAGATTAACAAAATTTGGTAAATTTTTAAGAAGTACGAGTTTAGATGAATTACCAGAATTAGTGAATATTATTAAGGGCGATATGGCAATTGTAGGTCCAAGACCATTATTAGTAGAATATTTACCATTATATAATGAAGAGCAAAAACATAGACATGATGTTAGACCACGGACTAACAGGATTAGCGCAGATAAGTGGAAGAAATGCTATTACTTGGGAAGAAAAATTTAAAGAAGATATTGAGTACATACAGAAAATTACACTTTTTAAAGATGTAAAAATAATAATAAAAACAATAGGAAAAGTGTTAAAAAAAGAAGGAATTTCAAGCGACAATACAGAAACAATGGAAAAATTCAAAGGAAATAAGGAGAAAATAAATGCCTAAAGAAGTAGTTATAATAGGAGCTGGTGGACACAGTAAAGTGGTAGCAGATATTATTATAAAATCAAAAGATAAATTAATAGGATTTTTAGACGATAATTTAAAAATAGGAAGTAAAATAATAGAAAACTATCAGGTGTTAGGAAAGATAGAAGAATGTTTTGATTTACAAAAAGAAAAAAAAGAGTTATACTTTATTATTGCTATTGGAGATAATCATATTCGAAAAGAAATTTACAACAAATATAAATTAAATTATTATATAGCCATACATCCTAATAGTAATATAGGACTAGAAGTACAAATTGGAGAAGGAACTGTTATTATGGCAAATGCTTGTGTTAATTCAGGTACTCAAATAGGAAATAATTGTATTATTAATACAGGAGCAATTATCGAACATGATAATAAAATAGAGGACTACGTACATGTTTCACCTAATGCTACTTTATGCCGGTACCGTAAAAGTAGGAAAATTTACACATATAGGAGCAGGAGCTATTGTAAAAAACAATGTTCAAGTAAAAAAAGATTGTATGATAGGAGCAGGCGCAGTAGTAGTAAAAGACATTGAAGAAGAAGGGATTTATGTAGGAGTTCCAGCTAGAAAAATAGAGGAGAATTAAATATGATAATAACTAAAGTTATCTTTTGGATAAGTATATTTATTATATTTTGGGCAATGTTAGGATATCCAATATCCTTAAAAGTTATTGAAAAGGTTTTAAAGAAAAAGAATAATCTAAAAGATAAGGATTATAAGCCAACAGTAACTTTAATGATTGTAGCACATAATGAAGAAAAGGTAATACTAAATAAATTAAAAAATTCAGTTTCTTTAAATTATCCAAAAGAAAAATTACAAATATTAGTTGCTTCAGACAATAGCACAGATGAAACAAATGATATAGTAAAAAATTTTATAAAACAGAATAAGGAACATCAAATAAAGTTGTATGAAGCGAAAGAAAGAAAAGGGAAAACGAATGCACAGAATGAGGCTGTAAAGGAAGCAAAAGGTGAAATCTTAGTAATGACAGATGCGAATTCTATTTTTAAAGAAAACGCTATTGAGGAGTTAGTATCTTCATTTTCTTCAAAAGATATTGCTTATGTATGCGGAAGTCTTAATTATATAAATGGAGAAGAAGGTATTGGACAATCAGAAAGTAAATATTGGAACATAGATTTACAAATGCGAGAAATAGAATCAAATATCCAAACAATTACAGCCGGAAATGGTGCAATATATGCGTGTAGAACATGTGAATATCATGAGTTTCTACCAATTAAATGCCATGATAGTGCAATGCCATTATATTATGCACTTCAAGGTAAAAGAGCGATATTTAATAAAGATGCAATAGCTTATGAAAAAGCTGGAGAAAGCATAGAAGATGAATTTAAAAGAAAAGTTAGAATGTCCAGAATTGTACTAAGTGCTATTTTACCAGATTTAAGAATTTTAAACATTTTTAAATACAGGTGGTTTACTTATTTTTATCTAGGTCATAGGACATGTAGGTATTTATTATGGATAGCTCATATATTGTTGTTAATAACAAGTGTAATATTGGCTAATCAAATGATATATGCATTAGCTTTATTGGGACAAATATTAATATATGGTGTGTGTAGCTTAAAATATATATTTAAATTTAATATAAAGGGCATTAATACTTTTTATTATTATTGTATGACAATATTGGCGCAATTAAAAGGCGTTATAAATACGATAACAGGCAAGTCAAAGCCATTTTGGGAAAAAGCAGAAAGTACAAGATGAAAATAAAATAGATAAAAAAATTATAATAATATAAGTTAACAATAGCATATTGAATACTATTATAACAATGAGATAAGCAAGTAAATAAAAAGGGAGAGAAAATTATGAATGTAAATGAAATTGAACAAGGAAAAATAGTAATAGGAGTCGTTGGATTAGGATATGTAGGATTACCATTAGCTGTAAGTTTTGCTAAAAAGTGTGAAGTAATAGGTTTTGATATTAATAAAAATAAAATTCAAAAATATATAGAAGGGATAGACGTTACCAATGAAGTTGGAAATGAAGCACTATCTAAAACTACAATTCAATTTACAAGTGATGAAAAAGAAATAAGTAAAGCTGATTTTATAATTGTAGCCGTACCAACTCCAATAGATTCTCATAATAAACCAGAACTTACACCAGTTACAGGGTCTTCTGAAATTGTAGGTAGAAATATGAAAAAGGGAGCGATTGTAATTTATGAATCTACAGTATATCCAGGATTAACAGAAGAGATATGTATGCCTATATTAGAAAGAGAATCAGGAATGAAATGTGGAGAAGATTTTAAAATTGCATATTCACCAGAAAGAATTAATCCAGGGGATAAAGTACATAGATTTGAAACAATTACTAAAATTGTATCTGGAATGGATGATGAAACTTTAGAGCTAGTAGCAGCTTTATATGAAACAGTATTAAAAAATGGAGTATATAAAGCGTCATCAATTAAGGTAGCAGAAGCAGCAAAAGTTATCGAAAACTCTCAAAGAGATATAAATATTGCATTCGTTAATGAATTAGCAGTTATTTTTAATAAAATAGGGATCGATACCAATGAAGTATTAGATGCCGCTGGAAGTAAATGGAACTTTTTGAATTTTAGACCAGGTCTTGTTGGAGGTCACTGCATAGGAGTAGATCCATTTTATTTAACTTATAAATCAGAAGAAATGGGACATTTATCAGAATTAATATTAGCTAGTAGAAGAGTTAATGATGGTATGGGGAAATTTATAGCAGACAATGTAGTAAAAGGATTAATAAATTCAGGAAAGATTGTAAAAAATGCTAAAGTTTTAATACTAGGCTTAACATTTAAAGAAAATGTACCAGATTTAAGAAATTCTAAAGTTATGGATATAATTAAAGAATTAGAAGAATTTGGAGTAAAAGTATATGCTCAAGACCCATATGCTAATCTTGAAGAAATTAAGAGGGAGTATGATATAGACATAGATACAAATGAAAAGAACGAAAGAGTTGATGCAGTTATTTTTGCAGTATCACATGATGAATATAAAAATTTGAGTATGGATGAAATAAAAAATATATTAAAAGAAGACAGTAATATGGTATTTGATATAAAACAAATTGTTGATAAAGAAGAAGCTAAAAATAATAATATTGATTTATGGAGATTATAAATAATGAGAGTATTACATATAAATTGTAATTATGTTGGTACAGTTTTATATAGAAAAAGGAGAAAATATGAAAAGCATAGAGTATTTAGTAGCTACTATGAATAAAACAAACGAAGATTTTATAAAAACAATGAATATAAAAGATAATATATTAATTATTAATCAAACTAGTTATAAAGACACTGAAATTACAAAAAATACGAATCAAACAATTAAATTTATATCAGTTGATGAAAAAGGTTTGAGTAAAAGCAGAAATATGGCTATTGAAAATTCAAATGGAGATATATGTGTTGTAGTAGATGATGATTTTAGATATTATGATAATGCATCACAAAAAATATTAGAAGCTTATGAAAGAAACAAAGATGCTGATATTATTGCGTTTTACTATACAAAAAAAGGTGAAAAAACAAAAAAAATAAAACATAAAACGAGAAGAGTTAGATATCTAAGGTCGTTGAAAATAAATTCAGCACAAATTACATTTAAAAGAGAATCGATTGTAAATAATAATATTAAGTTTAATGAAAATTTTGGAGCAGGAGCAGAAAAATATACAGCTGGAGAAGAAAATATATTTTTATATGAATGTTTAAAAAAAGGATTAAAAATATATAGAGAGCCAGTTTATATATTAGAAATAGAAGAACGAGAAAGCGGTTCAACATGGTTTAAAGGATATAATAAGGAATATTTTACCACAAAAGGAGCGGTTTATTATCAAATGACACCAACTTTTTATTGGATATTAATTTTACAATTTGCAATTAGGAAAAGAAAATTATATGTAAGGAATATGAAAACAATACAAGCAATTAAAACTATGTTTAATGGAAAGAACGAGTATAAAAAAATAAAAAATAAGAAGTGAAAATTGCTTTTTTATTGTGATATTCTTATAAAAATAGAAAGCGGATGAGGTAGTTAAAATGGATAAATTAGTTAGTATTATTATACCTACATATAAAAGAAATGATAACTTAGAGAAATCAATAGAATCTGTATTAAATCAAAGTTATGAGAACATTGAAATAATAGTAGTTGATGATAATGACCCTAGTACTCAATATAGAAAAAATACAGAAAAATTAATGAAAAAATATGAAAAAGATAGTAAGGTTATATATATAAAACATGAAAGAAATAAAAATGGTGCAGTGGCAAGAAATACAGGTATAAAAGCTTCAAAGGGTGAATATATAGGCTTTTTGGATGATGATGATGAATTTTTAAGAGACAAGATAAAAAAACAAGTTCAATTTTTAGAGCAAAATGATAAATATGATTGTGTAAGTTGTCAAACGTATAAAAGAAATAGAATATTAAAACAAAAAATTAATCAAAAGACTTTACAAAGAGATATATTGAGTTTAAAAGTTTCACCTATAACACCTACGCTATTATTCACAAAAAAATCTATAGAAGAATTAAAAGGGTTTAATGAAACTTATAGAAGACATCAAGATGTAGAGATGGTAGTAAGATTTTTACAGAAAAATAGAATGTTCTATATAGAAGAACCACTAGTAATTGTAGGAACTAATAATGGAGAGAATCAGTTAAAAGGAAAAGATTTAGACGAATTAAAAAAACAATTTATAACTGAATTTATGCCTATAATTGAACAGTTAAATGAAAAAGAAAGAGGAAGTAAAAGAAAAATATTATGTGCACATTATGTTGCAACAGCAATCAGTCATTTAAAAAACAAAAATTATAAATTATTAAGAAAAGTATTAAAAATATCGTATAAAACGTATCCAATTACGTTTTCGGCATATTTTATAAAATCTGTATTATCAAAAATAGTAATACATATAAAATGGAGAAAATTATGATAAAAATAAAGGAAAAGTTAAATGAGATATTATTAGCATACTACATTTTTAGTTATGTTTTATTAAAAAGAATCATACCAAATTATTCAGAAATTTCAACCAATGTATTGCTAATAAATGTAATCGTAATACTAATTACAAGTTTGATTTATAATAAATTGAAAATAAAATTTATGGTTAAAGAAATAATAATATATTTGGTTATTATTTTTTATGCGTTATTAGATTATAATTTTAGACCCAATATATATACAGTGCAGACTTATAGCTATATGATTATTTTTGCTATAATTCCTATTTTTCTATATTTGAGAATAGATAATTTGCAAAGTTTTTTTAGTAGTTACTCTTTTTTTTCAATAGTAATAGCTATATTATTTATATTAGACCCTTTTTATAACTACAAATATAGTGGCGATTACATGGGATTTGGATATAATACTATGATTTTAGTATATATAGGATTATATATAAAAATTAGAGAAAATAAAAGTGGTATGCTATTGAAAGCATTACTTGTAATAGTATTTGTTGAATTACTAATTTTTTCAAACAAGGGTGCGATTTTATCTGCAATATTGTTTACATTATTATATGAGTTGTGGATAAAAGGCAGTACAAAGAAAAAAATTGTAATGATATCAATAGGTGTAATATTAGTTTTAGGCTTTAACACAATTATTGAAGTGGCTTATAATATAGCTGTTAATAACAATATAAATTCATATTCAATAAGATCATTACAACAAGTTGTAGATAAAACAGCCTCAGGACTATCTGGAAGAGAGAACATATGGAAAGAAGCACAGATACAAATAGAAAATAATTTGGTATTTGGAAATGGAGCTGGATACTATAGAACAACTAATAATGAGGGGATGTATACACATAATATAGTATATGATGTGTTAATCGAATATGGAATAGTAATGTTTGCGATTTTAACAATATTAGTACTGAAAGGGATAATGAAAATAAGGAAAGAGAGAGGTGAAGAAAGATTAGTAGGTATAATTTTTTTAATAATGTGGTTTCCTAAATTATTTTTCTCTTCATATTTACAAGCAGAAATAGGTTTTTGGTTATTTTTAATATGGGGAATAGTTAATAGAAGAAAGGATAATATAGAGAGAACTATAAAAATGGTAAAATAGGAGGAATCAATGAGTAGTATAAAAAAGAATTTTTCATACAATGTAATATATCAAATGTTAATCTTAATAGTGCCATTAATAACAGCACCATATGTATCAAGAGTTCTTGGAGCAGAAGGAAATGGGATTTATTCTTATACATATTCAATTGTCCAGTATTTTGCTATATTTGCTATGTTGGGTTTGAATAATTATGGAAATCGTACTATAGCTAAATGTAGAGATGATAAAGAAAAATTATCAAGGGAGTTTTCTTCTATTTATGTTTTACAAATACTTACTACTGTATCGATGATAATATTATATATAACATATGTTTGTATATTTAATAATCAATATGTTACAATAGCTTTAATACAACTAATATATTTAATATCTGTTTGTTTTGATATAAATTGGTTATTTTTTGGACTGGAAAAATTCAAATTAACAGTTACTAGAAATGCAATTATAAAGATATTATTATCAGTTAGTATATTTATATTTGTTAAAACAAAGGAAAATTTGATAATATATGTTATATTAATGTCAGGAGCCTCTTTATTAAGCCAATTGTCATTATGGCCTTTTGTAAGAAAAGAAGTAAAATTTGTAAAACCAAGATGGATAGAGGTAAAAAAACATTTTAAACCAAATATCATTTTGTTTATTCCAGTTATTGCAGTTAGTGTGTATAGAGTTATGGATAAAATTATGTTAGGAAATATGACAACTATTGAAAATGTTGGATATTATGAATATGCAGAAAGAATTATAAGCATTCCATTAAGTATAATGACAGCATTAGGAACAGTTATGCTTCCAAGAATATCTAATTTAGTAGCAAAAGGTGAAAAAAACACAGTAAAATTTTACATTGGTAAATCAATGGATTTTATGATGTTTCTAGCAATTCCTATATATTTAGGGTTAGTAGTAATAGCTCCAGAATTTGTGCCAATATTTTTAGGAAACGAATTTATAAAGACAGGAGAAATTATACAATATTTGGCAATTACAATTGTATTTGCTTCGTGGGCAAACGTAATAAGAACACAGTATTTAATTCCAAACGAAAAAGATAAATCTTATATTATTTCTGTATCAATAGGAGCTTTAACGAATTTTTTCATTAATTTAACATTAATACCAAAGTATGGAGTAATAGGAGCTACAATAGGAACGATTTTTGCTGAGTTTTCTGTTATGTTATATCAAACAATTGCGGTAAGAAAAGAATTGGAGATAAAAAAATATTTGATACATCCACTAAAATATACAATTAGTGGTATTATAATGTATATTATAATTAGTAATCTAAAAAATGTAATACAAAATCAGTATGGATTAATTTTTAGCCAAATTCTCATAGGTGGACTAATATATTTATTAATAAATTATAAATTTATTACAGAAAATATGCAATATATACCAATATTAAATAAAAGAAAGAAGGCATAAAAAATGAAAATAGTAGTAGCAGGAACAGGTTATGTTGGGCTAGTAACAGCGGTATGTCTATCAGAAGTAGGACACAGCATAACATGTGTAGATGTAAACGAAGAAAAAATTAAAATGCTAAATGAAGGAAAAAGTCCAATATATGAACCAGGACTAGAAGAAATTATGATTAAAAACAGGGAACAATTAACATTTACACTTGATGCTAAAAAGGCATATAAAGATGCAGATGTTATATTTATTGGTGTTGGAACACCAGAGAAAAAGGATGGAAGTGCTAATTTAAAATATGTGTATGAAGTAGCAAAAGAGATAGCTGAAAGTGTAGAAAAAGATACCATAATTGTTATCAAATCAACAGTGCCAATTGGGACAAACAAAAAAATAGAAAAATACATAAAAGATAATTTGAAAAATGAAGTAAAAGTAGAAATTGTTTCTAATCCAGAATTTTTATCACAAGGAACAGCTGTAAAAGATACCCTACATGCACAAAGGATTGTATTAGGTGTTCCATCTGAAAATGCTGAAAAGGTAATGAAACAAGTATATGATGGTTTTGGACAACCATATGTAATAACAGACAGAGAAAGTGCAGAAATGATAAAATATGCTTCTAATGATTTTTTAGCTTTAAAAATATCTTACATCAACGAAATTGCAAATCTATGTGAAATAGTAGGAGCTAATATTCAAGATGTAGCCAAAGGAATGGGAATGGATGCAAGAATAGGAGACAAATTTTTACAAGCAGGAATTGGATATGGTGGATCTTGTTTTCCTAAAGATACCAAAGCATTAAGTTGGCTTGCTAATTTTAATGACTACGAAATAAAAACAATTAAAGCAGCAATCGAAGTAAATGAAAATCAAAAATTAAAGCTAATCAAAAAGGCTAGAAAATATTACGAGAGCTTTGAAGGATTAAATATAGCTATATTAGGATTAACTTTCAAACCAAATACCGACGATTTACGAGAAGCACCTACTCTTATTAATATACCAATTTTATTAGAAGAGGGAGCGAAAATCCAAGCTTATGACCCAATTGGAGAAAAGAATTTCAAAAAAATTTATCCAAATGAAATTACCTATTGTGAAGATATAGAAACAACATTAAAAGATGCCGATTTATGTTTTATTTTTACAGAATGGGATTTTATAAAAAATCTAGATATTACCTTATATGAAAAATTAATGAGAAAACCAATTGTAATAGATGGAAGAAATTGTTATGATTTAAAAGAAATAGAGAAAACATCAATTTTATATGATTCAATAGGAAGAAAAACAATAAATGAAGAAAGGTAACAAATATGAAAGCTAAAAAAGCAAAATTAAACTTTATGTTTTTGCTTATCCTTGCTGTATTACTTATCATGATATATTTTCAGGTAGCCAAAAAAGAAGTAATTATGCAAAGAAGCTTTGCACAAGAAACAATACAACCACATATAGATGAAGAAACAGGTGAAAAATATATAACCTATGAAGACTTTGGTGCAACTTCAAAAGAAGGATATGACAATTATCAAGTAATAAAAGATACTCATGACTATGCAAACCAAAATAATATAGCAGTAAGAGCTACTCTTTCTTGTTATCATATCTATAAAATAGATGATATTAGCCCAATTTTCATAGAAACTAATACAAACTGGAACCAGGCTAAATTTATCATACATGATGAAGAGATAGCAGGTAAGAAAACGAAGGATTATCCTATTTTTCAAATCAATGCAAAAGAGGAAGGAAAAACAATTACAGATAAAGAAATTTTGAAAAATATAATCATAAATAAGAACACTAAAAACATCGAACAACTAGCTGGAAATGGAAATTGTTTATGTATTGCATACAATGAGAATAAAATGCAATATAAAAGATCAGGTAGTTTGCAAAATGCAGGAAGAGCACAACAAGACATTTTTAAAATAGATGAGGAAGGAAACGTATTAAATGAATTAGTATGGGATTTTGAGGAGATAACAAAAATTATACTAATTCCTATTCCAGATGAGACACTTATTATAGAAAATGGGAATTTTCAAACCAATCTTCCAAATGATAGGGCAGAACAAGAAAGTGGTTATTTTAATAGAAATATTATTTGCTATAGAAGTAATACGATTTTAAAAAATATCAACCATATACTAAATGACGAGGAAGCAATAGGCGGACCTTATTATGGATTTTTGAGACTACAAAGAGCAAGCAATATAAAAATAGCTGAATGTGAATTAGTAGCACACAAATATGAAAAGGTGTCTAATTATGATTTAATTATAGAAAATACTATTAATACAGAAATAAATAAAGTTACTTGTAAGAATATAGAAGACAGCCATAGATGGGGAATTACAGGAAGTAATTACACCAAAGATATAACCTATAAAAATTGTATATTAAATAGAATTGATGCACATTGTGGAGTGCATAACTTAAATATAGAAAATTGCCAAATTGGTATTTGTGGAATAACAGTACAGGGAAGTGGAGAATTAAATATTAGTAATACAACCAATAGTGGAAGGTCGGCTTTTATAAATTTAAGAGACGATTATGGCTCAAGTTGGAATGGAAACATTAATATAAAAGATTGTACATTAAAAGAGACTCAATTCCCAAGAATTATACATTTTAAAATAATACATGATAAAGATGGACAATTACATGATTATGGTTATGATTTATACTTACCTAATATAAAAATAGATGGATTAACAATAGAAGATAATAATATACCAGCTGAAAATGAAAATATCTATATTTATGACAATAATAAAAACTTTACAGGAATAGAAAATGGTGATATTAGAAATAACTATATTTTGCCTAAAAACATAACAATAGAAAATTATCAAACAACCACAGGAAGAAAACTAAAATTATTTAGCAATCAATTTTATGATAATTTAGAAGAAGTAGGAATTACCTTAAGTATGCCATTGACAGATGGAGAAGTAGAAGATTATCAAATTGAAAAAGATACCATAAAAAATATTTCTGGTAATACAACGAAAACAGAATTTATACAAAAATTAGGAAGTAATGAAGCATATAATATAGCAAGAGGAGAAAAAACTTTACTAGATAAAGATATAATTGCAACAGGAGATACTTTAGAAACCAAGACGGGAAAAAGATATACTCTAATTGTAACAGGAGATATTACAAAAGATGGACAAGTCAATATAAAAGATGTTGTAAAACTACGTAGGTATCTTGTATTAAAAAACAATTTAGATGCTACAGAATTAATAGCAGCTGACACAAATCTAGATGAAAAAGATGTTACAATAAAAGATTTAGTAAAATTGAGGAAAATTGTTTTAGAGAAAGAATAAGATAATTTTGTAATGAAAAAGTAATAAAAAAAATCAAGAAATCTATTGTTGATATTTGTAAATAATGGTAGAATAAAATACATAATAAGAAAACCAAGGAAAGAAGGTAAATTTTATGAGCAAAAAAATAATAATGATAATGATATTATTTACAATTTTAATAAGTGGAATATCCTGTTGTTTAGCAGCAGAGGAAACCAATGCGAAGAATGTGGAGATAAATGTAAAAGGTGAAACAACAATAAAAGAAGGAACAAAAACAGTAGAATTAATTCTATCATTAGGTAAATTTACTGGAGTAGAAGAAAATGTACCATTTGGTTATGAAGGAAAATTAGAATATGATAAAAACATGTTTGAATCTGTAACAGTTGAAGGATTAAATAAATGGACAGCAGAATATAGTTCTAGTACCAATAATATAATAGGAGACACAGCAAAAGCAACAGCTAATACAGACATCACTAAAATTGTTCTTACCTTAAAAGATGGAATAGAACCTGGTGCAACAGGAAAAATTAAGTTAAATAATTTTCTATTAACAGATGAAAACAATGATTTTACTTTTAATAAGGAAATTACTATAACGATGGAACAAAAACAAACATCAAATACAGAAAAAAAAGAACCTATTGAACAAAAAGGGGAAGTAACTAACAATACTCAAATGCAAAGTGGAAAGACAACCAATACCAAAGGAAAAACAGATACAACAACAGTAAATAAAAATATTCCTAAGACAGGTAGTTCTAATGTAGTTATTGGTATACTTATGGTAGTTCTTGTCACAGGAGTTTTTAGTTTAATTCATTATAAAAAGATAAAATTAAAATAGAACCAAGGAGGAAAAATGGAAGAATTAGATTTAAAAGAATTGTTTCGTATATTTTGGAACAAAAGAGCTGAAATATTATTAATTATCTTAATATTTATGGTAATTGGAATTATTTATACAATAGCATTTGTAAAACCAATGTATAGTTCATCAACAACACTTGTATTAGCTTCAGCAGGAAATGCCAATTCATCTAATGAAAATTCTATTACTGCAACAGATATAACATTAAACTCAAAACTAGTGTCTACCTATAGTGAACTAGTAAAAAGTAAAAACATAGTAAGACAAGTTATAGCAAATTTAGGAATTAACGTTGATGAAGGAACTTTAAGAAGTAATGTATCTGTAAAATCAGTAAAAGATACAGAATTAATTGAAATAATAGTAAAAAGTGAAAACCCAAGTCATGCAGCACAAATTGCTAATGAAATAGCGAAAGTATTTACCGAAAAAGTAAAAGAAATATACAATATTAACAACATTCAAGTAGTAGATGAAGCAGAAAGAGCAACAGCACCTTCTAATATCAACCATTCCAAAGACATTGTCATCTTTGCTTTTATAGGAGCCATAGTAGCAGCAGCCTATGTATTAATTGCTAACATGTTAGACACAACCATAAAAACGGCAGAAGACGTAGAAAAAGGATTCCAAATACCAGTTATAGCAACAATACCATACATAGAAAGTTTTGAAAACGAAAGAGGAGGTAGAAGATAATGAGAAAAGAAGTAATTGCACACAAAGATCCAAAATCTCCTATTTCAGAGATTTTTAGAACCCTAAGAACCAACATTCAGTTTATGAATGCTAGCAAAAAAATGCAAACATTATTAGTTACATCTACTCTTCCAGGAGAAGGAAAAAGTTGGGTAGCTTCTAATTTAGCAGTAACCTTTGCACAAGCTGGCAAAAAAGTAGTTTTAATTGATGCAGATATGAGAAAAGGAAGACAGTATGTAATATTTGGAGCGTTACCAAAACCAGGATTATCTAATTATTTATCACAAGTAGAAATTGATGAAGAAGATAAACTAACAGAAGATATCAGTAATTATATCCAAGAAACAGAAGTAGAAAACTTATATTTAATGTCAGCAGGTAATGTACCACCAAACCCTTCTGAATTATTAGTTTCTACACAAATGATAAAACTTTTAGACGAATTAAAAGAGATGTGTGATATTATCATTATTGATGGAACACCTTGTGAATTAGTAGCAGACTCTATCATTTTATCTAGAATTGTAGATTCTACCATTATTACAACAGCACATAAAATAACCAAAAAAGAAGCATTAGCAAGAGTTATTAAAAACATTCAAAATGTAGATGGAAAAATAGCAGGAGTAGTAGTAAATAAAATACCAGTATCTGGTAAAAAGTATGAAGAAAAATACTACTATTATGGGGAAGATCCAAATACAAAAAGTAAAAATAGTGGAAAAAGACAAAAGGGAAATTACAATTATAGTAAAACAGAACAAATGAACCGACAAAAAATTATGGAAAATGTAAAAAAAGTTCCATCAAAACAAGAATTGCCACCAATAGCAAAGAAAAAACAACCTATAACAAAGCAACCAATACAAGCAAAAGACGACGAATTACCAAAAGCAATTAGGAAAAAAACAGGAGCAGAAATGGCAAAAGAAATAACATTAGATAGAACAAATGACATCTTAAGTCAAATTAATCAATATTTAGAAAAAGAAAAGAAAAACCTAAACCAGGAAGAAGGCGCAAAAAATAAATGATAGATATGCATTCTCATATATTGCCCAATATAGATGATGGGGCAAGAAACATAGAAGAAACATTCCAATTAATAAAAGAAGCAGAAAAAGCAGGATTTGAAGCAATTGTTTCTACCTCACACTATATGGAAGGCTATTATGAAACAGACTTACCAGAACGAGAAGTATGGATTGAGGCAATTCATCAAAAACTACAAGAAAGAGATAGTAAAATACAATTATATTTAGGGAATGAAATCTATTTATCAGATAATATTATTTCATTACTAGAAGAGGAAAAGGCATCTACCATAAATGACACTAGCTATGTGCTTTTTGAAATGCCTTTAAATGTAGAGCCTTTCAACTTATATAATATGATATATGAAATGATGCAAAGCAGAATTGTTCCTATTTTAGCACATCCAGAAAGATATACTTTTGTACAAGAAGACCCAGAATTAATTTATGATTTAATTGAAAAAGGCGTGTTAATGCAAGCAAATTATGCAAGTATTATAGGATATTATGGAAAAAAAGCACAAATGATAGTCAAAAAACTATTGGAAAATAATATGATACACTTTTTAGGAAGTGATGTGCATAGAGCTAAAACGATTTATCCTAAAATGTCAGAGATACTAGAACAATTGGAAGAAATCGTAGGACAAAAAAGGTTAGAGGAATTAACAACAACAAATCCAAAATTAGCATTGCAAAACAAAAGAATAGAAATAGATGAACCACATAAGATAGAATTAACACTAAAAGAAAAGCTAGCCATGAAGTTTAGCAAATGAAAGGAAGTAAAACAATGAGAAAATATTTTGGAACAGATGGAATTAGAAGAATTGCCAACACAGAGTTGACACCTGAATTAGTATATAAAGTAGCAAAAGCAGGAGCTTATGTATTATCCAAACACACTGACCACACACCAACTATATTAATAGGAAGAGATACTCGTATATCAGGAACTTTAATTGAAAGCGCAATGGTAGCAGGATTTTTAAGCTATGGAGCCAATGTAAAATTATTAGGAGTAATACCAACACCAGCAGTAGCCTATTTAACTAGAAAATTAAATGCCGATGCAAGTGTCGTTATTTCTGCTTCTCATAATACCTATGAATTTAACGGTATCAAATATTTTAGTAACAAAGGAACTAAAATTCCAGATTCTTTAGAAGAAGAAATTGAAGAAGTAATGGACTCTGGAAAATTAGATGAATTAACAGCAGTTGGTGATAAAATTGGTGTCTCAGAATATTGTCTAGATTTAATGGATGAATATGTTTACTTTTTCAGAAAAAACTTTGACGAAGTAGTAGAAGAGAATATAACAGATGACTTTGTGGTAGGATTAGACACTGCCAATGGAGCAACATCAGTTGTTGCAGAAAAAGTTTTTAAAAGTTTAGGAATTCCATATAAAATCATTAACAACCAACCAGATGGCATTAATATCAATCAAAATTGTGGTTCTACTCATTTAGAAGGACTTAAAAAATTTGTAGTCGATAACAAACTAAGTTTAGGAGTAGCCTATGATGGAGATGGCGATAGATGTTTAGCCATTGATGAAAAAGGAAATGAAATTGATGGAGACAAATTATTAGCCATTATTTCAAACAATTTAAGAGAAAAAGGAAAACTAAGTAAAGACACAATTGTAGCAACCGTTATGAGCAATTTAGGATTAAACAAATATGCAAGAGATAATGGATTAGAATTATTACAAACCAAAGTTGGTGACCGATATGTGTTAGAAGAAATGCTAAAAGAAGGATTTAACTTAGGAGGAGAACAATCTGGCCATGTTATTCTATTAGATTATAATCCAACAGGAGATGGTATTTTAACTTCATTAATGCTAATAAAAGCGATGCTAGAAAGTAAGAAAAAAGCTTCTGAGCTAGGAAATATGGTGAAATTATATCCACAAGTACTAGTAAATGCAAAAGTAAGTAGTGATAAAAAATATGACTATGACAAAGAGGCAAGCATAAAAGAAGCAATTGAAAAATTGGAAAGAGAATTTGCTGGTAATGGAAGAGTTTTGATTAGACCATCTGGAACAGAACCATTAGTAAGAGTTATGATAGAAGGAGAAGACCAAAATTACATCGACAAAAAAGCACATGAAATAGCAGATTTAATAGAAGAAAAGTTAAAATAGAAATTTGTAATGAAAATGTAATAAAAAAGTAAAGAAAAAAGATTGCGAAAAGAAAAAAATAATGATAAGATAAAATAGAGATAAACAAAAGATAATGGAGGGATAGCAATGTTTATTTTTGATATATCAAATCCACTAACACTATTATTAATGTTAGCAGCTACTGTATTATTAATATTTTTAGCACAAGAAGTAAAAAAGAGTTATATTGGAGCTATTTTACTATTTGCGTACTTAATTATTTTGATTATACATGTTGCACAAATAGCAACTTTATCCGAAGAATTTAGATATATGATAACAACACTATCTAGATGTATAGCAATTGATTTTGTATTTGTTTTAATTTCTTTCTTTGCTTATTTATGGGTAGACGATATAGAAGCAAAAGCAGAAGGAAAGAAAAGTATTGACAATAGTTTAGATTGGTTTTGGAGAAAAATATAATAGTAAAAGAATTAAAAGTAAAACACGAATTGAAATGAAAAATTCAATTCGTGTTTTTGTCATATTATTAAAGTAACAGAATATACATATAGATAGGAGAATTATGGACAAGGAGAAAAATATGTTTAATGTTACAGTATTAAAAATGAAAGATATCAAAAAATACTTCATAGGAGCATTGAGTATGGTGATAGTGGTGATTATCATTAGTAAATATTTTCCGAAACCTGGTCAAGAAAAAAAGATAACGCAAAAATTAATGGGAGAAAATGGTTTATTAGGATGTTTAGAGCAAGCTGTTCCAAGTGTATCCAGTATCAATGAAGAATATAAGAAGATAGCAAAAGAAGAAGATATAAATGTAGAAAATAAACTATTACAAGGAGTTTTAAAAACACAAATTAGTTCAATCCAAGGAATTGAAAAAATAGAAAAAATAGAACAAGAAAATAAAGAAAAAGAGCAAGAAATAGAAGAAAAAGAACCAATAGAAGTAGCCCAAACGGGACTAGGAACGCAGGTAATTACTAACAATCCGTTAAAAGACAATTCAAACACACAATATGGTAAAGTGAAAATAAAGAATGAAACAGACTACCAATTAACCAATGAATTGTTACAACCAGACATTACAATCGAAAATAAAAATATTGTATTGTTCCATACTCATAGTTGTGAAAGTTATACAACAAGTAAAGCATATCCATATACTCCAACAGGAAATTTTAGAACAACCGATTTGAATTTTAGTGTAACAAGAGTGGGGACAGAATTAGAAAATCAATTGAAACAATACCAATATAATGTAGTACATGATACATCTTATCATGATTATCCTGCTTATAATGGTTCTTATACACGTTCTTTGGCTACAGTTGAAAACATATTAAAGACAACTCCTTCTGATATTATAATTGATGTTCATAGAGATGCAATTGGAAGTAGAAGTGATTATGCGCCAACTGTTAAAATCGGGGAAAACGATGTAGCAGCACAAATTATGTTTGTAGTAGGAACGGATAATGGTGGATTATGGCATCCTAATTGGAACCAAAATTTGAAATTTGCTATAAAAATTCAAGAAAAAGCAGAAGAAATGTATCCAGGATTGTTTAAACCTATAACATTAACGAAGTCTAGATATAATCAACATACAGGAAAATATGCTAGCATTATTGAAGTCGGTGCTACTGGAAACACGTTAGAACAATGTTTAACAAGCATGAAATACCTGGCAAAAGTGATGGAACAGGTGATTTAAAGAAGCGAAAATTCCTCCGCATTGTAGTGTTACAATTGATGTGAAACAAAAGAAATAAAAATTGAATAAGTGATT
>CANEEJ010000026.1 GCA_947426525.1 uncultured Clostridium sp.
AAATTTTGTGAAAATGGTTGTAAAAAAAGCCAAAAATTGATATACTTGAGTAGAAAAATTAAGTATATCAATTTTTTGGTATATAAAGGAGGAATTTAGATGAGTGAAGAAAATCAAAATCAAGGTGAAGTAGTAGAATTAGAGGAAGAAATAAAAACGGAAAATGACGGAATACAAATCTCAAATGATGTAGTAGCTGTCATTAGTGGAGTAGCCGTATCAGAAGTTCCGGGAGTAGCTGGAATGGCAGGAGGATTTGCAGGAGGAATTACAGAAGTTTTAAGTGGAAAGAAAAACTTAGCAAAAGGAATAAAAGTTGAAGTAGATGGAACTAAAGCTAAAATTGATGTAAATATTATTGTAGAATATGGCTCTAGAATTCCAGATGTAGCTTTTGAGATACAAAATAGGGTAAAAAAAGCAGTAGAAAATATGACAGGTTTAAATGTGGAAGAAGTTAATGTACATGTACAAGGTGTTAATACAGATAGTGCAAAAGGAGAAAATAAACAAGAAGAAGTTATAGAAACAGAAGAAACAAACGAAGAAGAATAAAAATTTTAAATAATTATCTAGCAAAAAAGCGAGTGAATTTCACTCGCTTTTTCAGTCAATTAGCCAACTTTTATTCCACGGCAATTTCGTATCAGTCCAGTACTTTCAAAATACTTGGCTTCAATAGTTATTTCTCCATAAGGAGAAAACATAGAAGAATCACCAAGGAAAAGTTCATGTGCCTTTAAATTGCCAGAGTTGTTAGCCCCTAAAATATAAAGGCTTCCTTTAGCAGTTATATCATCAGATTCATTACAGCCAGTAATTAAATAATCGTTACAGGTAACGTTGTAGACATAGCAAGAGCCATCTACTTTAATATTACCAGTGCAAGAAAGGTGACAAGCTTCCAACTCAGTTTCAACTAAAATGTTTCCTTTGACAAAAAGCCTGTTAATACGGCATCTAAAGGAATAAGCTGTAATACTACCATTCATAATATAAGCAGTATTGATAGAAAAACCATCATCGGCAATACCTTTAAAAAACAATTTTCCAGAAACTTGAAGATTGGCATTAATAAGCTCGACCTTGCCGTTAACCACTAAATCACCATCGAAGAAATAATCTTCATCTTTTACTATTAAGTTTTCTAAAATCCGTTGCATTAGCAAACCTCCTATAAGATACAAACAATGCTAGGTTACATAAATATTATAATATATAAGGAAAATAAAAGCAAGGAATTCTTAATTTTAAGTAAAATTTTTCCTGAAACTGTTGTAAAAGAGAAAAGAAATTGGTATACTTATAGTACCGAAAAAATAGAAAAAGTAGGAGGAATAGAAATGAAAATCTTAGAAAAAATCACACTAATTATTTATTCAAATATCATGTTAGTATTAGCCATTATTTTATCTTTATTAGTATTTGGATGGTTAGATATAGGACTAGTAGGAGACATTGTAACCAAAATAGTAGTAGGAGAAACATCTGGAAAAATAGTATTAGGACTAAGTGTTATATTTATTTTATTATCAATTAAATGTATCTTTTTTGATAGTACCTCAAGAGAACAAATTAAAGAAAGACAAGGTGTATTATTAGAAAATGAAAATGGAAAACTTATGATTTCTAAAGAAACCATAGAAAACTTAGTAAATTCAGTTGCTTTAAATTTCCAAAGTGCAGAAGATGTTACAACAAGGGTTGTATTAGATAAAGAAAATAATGTGAATGTATTTGTTAATTTAATTGTTAATGAAGAAGCTATCATTAAAGATTTATCTGCTAATCTTCAAGCAAAAATTAAAGAAAAAGTAAAAACAGCAACTGATTTAGAAGTGAAAGAAGTTAACATTACTGTAAAAAAAGTTGCTCCAACACAACAGTAAAAATAAAAACGGGAAAAGGAAAGTGATAAAAATGAACTTAAAAGATTTTTGGAATAATTACAAAGGAGCCATTATTGGAATTGTAATAGCAATATTAGTTTTAGTAACCAGATTGCATGATTTGATTTTAGCTATTGTAGTGCTATTATTAGGGGCATTCATAGGAAATTATGTACAACAAAATAAAGAAGATGTCAAAACAAAACTAAAATCATTTATTGATAAAATGTAAGGAACAAAGAAAGGAAATAATATGAATCGAACAGCTATTAGAGAACAAGCCTTCAAACTAATTTACAGTTTAGAAATACAAAAACAAGAAAATTTGCAAG
Organism: uncultured Clostridium sp.; assembly: GCA_947426525.1. Taxonomy (GTDB): domain Bacteria; phylum Bacillota; class Clostridia; order TANB77; family CAG-508; genus CAG-269. Next base: position 2,222 of record CANEEJ010000026.1, read on the forward strand.
AAGCTATCGAACTGTATGAAGAAAGTAATGAAATTACAGACGAAAAGGCAAAAGAATATATTCAAGAAGCAATTTTAGGAATTCAAGAAAACAAACAAGAAATTATTAAACAAATAGAAGAAAATTTAAAAGCAGAATGGAAGATAGAAAGAATTTCTAAAGTAGATTTGGCAATTTTAAAACTTGCCATTTATGAATTAAAATATACAGAAATACCTTTTAAAGTAGCCATTAATGAAGCGGTAGAATTAGCTAAAAAATATGGAGAAGACACTTCTAAAAATTTTGTTAATGGAATTTTAGCAAGTGTAGTAAAAGAGAAATAGAGGGAAAAAACTATGAAATATGCTGAAATGGCAGTAACAGTATCTACCCTAAATCAATATATAAAAAATAAAATAGACAAAGATGAATATTTAAACAACATTTTAGTAAAAGGAGAAATTTCGAACTTTAAAAATCATTATACAGGACACATGTATTTCACTTTAAAAGATGAGAACTCTCTTATCAAGTGCATTATGTTCAAATCTTATGTACAAAAATTGAACTTTTTGCCGAAAGATGGAATGAAAGTATTTCTTTTCGGTGGTGTATCTGTTTTTGAAAGAGATGGGGTCTATCAAATTTATGTGAAAGCAATGGAAGAAGATGGTGTAGGAGATTTATATGCTAAATATCAAGAAATGAAAAATAGATTAGAACAACAAGGGTTATTTGATGAACAGCATAAAATGCCAATTCCAATGTTTCCAAAAGTAATTGGCGTATTAACTTCGCAAACTGGTTCTGTTATTCGTGATATTATCAATGTATCTACTAGAAGAAATCCTAATGTGGTTATTCGTTTGTTGCCTGTTCCAGTACAAGGAGAGGGAGCGGCAGAGAAAATTGCAGAAGGAATCGAAATTATGAACCGAAAAAAATTAGCAGATGTACTAATTTTAGCAAGAGGAGGAGGTTCCTTAGAGGACTTATGGCCATTTAATGAAGAAATGGTAGCCCATAGTATTTATCATTCAGAAATTCCAATTATATCAGCAGTGGGACATGAAACAGACTTTACCATAGCAGACTTTGTAGCAGATTTAAGAGCGCCAACACCATCTGCAGCAGCAGAATTGGCAGTTCCTGATAGTTATGAAGTAAAACAAAAAATTCTAGGGTATCAAAATCGATTAAGAATGTCATTAATTAAAAAAGTTCAAATTATGAAATTAAGATATGAAAAAAGCATGTCAAGTTTTGTATTTAAAGAACCAACTCGTAGAATGCAAGAAAATTATATTCGAATTGATAATTTAGTAAAACGTTTAGAAAACGCAATGCAAATCAAACAAGAAAAAGAAAAAACTACTTATACTAAATTAGTAGCCAAATTGGATGCTTATAGTCCGTTGAAAACACTAGCTAGAGGATATTCAATTACACAAAAAGAAGGAAAAGTAATTAAATCTAAAACACAGCTAAAAGTTGGAGAGATAGTAGATATTCGATTTACAGATGGGAAGATACAAGCCAAAATACAATAAATAAAAAAGGAGACGAAAAGTTTGAGTAAAAGTTTTGAAGAGCAAATTGAACAATTAGAACAAATTGTAGAAGAACTAGAAAAAGGAGAATTAAGTTTAGAAGATTCTGTTTCAAAATTTGAAGAGGGGATTAAAATCTCAAAAGAATGTAATAAAACATTAGAAGAAGCAGAAAAGAAAATTACTATTTTAGTAAAACAAGGTGAAGAAGTCGTAGAAGAAGAATTTGAAGCGTAAAATAAAAGAAAATAGTAAAGGGGAGAAAAGCAAAACATGAATGACTTTGTAACATTTGTGCAAAACAAGTATATTTATGTGCCATTCTTTTTATGGTTTGGTATACAATTATTTAAATTAATTTATGATTTGTGCACAACGAAAAAATTCAATTTTAAAAGAATTATGGGAGCGGGTGGTATGCCAAGTTCTCATTCAGCAGTAGTTGCAGGATTAGCTACTCTAATAGGAAAATATGAAGGAGTAGGAAGTCCCATCTTTGCTTTAGCATTTATTGTAGCATTTGTTGTTATGTATGATGCATGTGGTGTAAGAAGAGCAGCAGGAAAACAAGCAGCTTTATTAAACAAACTAATAGAAACACCTGGACTTACCGGAATGCAGGTATCTGAAAGGTTAGTTGAAGTTTTAGGTCATACACCAGTACAAGTATTTGTGGGAGCAATGATTGGAGTAATCGTTGGAGTAATTGCTTAAAATTGCCAAAGGGGACGGAGCTTTTTGGCAATTAAATAAAAAATGTTATAAAAAGGAGGCATGGATTATGACAGATATAGAAATCGCAAGAAGTACAAAACTAGAGAAAATAGTAGACATAGCAAAAAAAGCAGGAATTAACGAAGAAGAGATTGAACAATATGGAAAATACAAAGCAAAAATTTCAGACAATGTTTACAAAAGTTTAAAAGATAAAAAGGATGGGAAATTAGTTTTAGTAACAGCCATCAATCCAACGCCATTAGGAGAAGGAAAAACAACGATGTCCATTGCGATAGCTGATGGATTAAGAAAAATAGAAGAGAATGCGATTCTAGCTTTAAGAGAGCCATCTTTAGGACCTGTATTTGGTATCAAAGGAGGAGCAGCAGGAGGAGGAAAAGTTCAAATTGCACCAATGGAGGATATCAATTTACATTTTACTGGAGATATTCACGCGATGACAGTAGCCAACAATTTATTAGCAAGTCTAATTGATAACCATATTTATTTTGGAAATGAACTAGGATTTGAAAGAGTTGTATGGAAAAGATGTTTAGATTTGAATGATCGACAATTAAGAGAAATTGAAACAGGATTATCAGGAGAAAAGAGAGTTGTTCCAAGGCATGATAAGTTTGACATCACAGTAGCTTCAGAAATTATGGCCATTATGTGTTTAGCAACAGATATCAAAGATTTAAAAGAAAAATTAGGAAATATACTAGTTGGGTATAACAAACAAGGAGAACCAATTTTTGCAAAACAACTAAAAGCAGAAGGGGCTATGACAGTTTTATTAAAAGATGCCTTAAAACCAAATTTAGTACAAACCTTAGAACATACACCAGCTATTGTTCATGGGGGACCATTTGCTAATATTGCCCATGGATGTAACAGTATTATTGCAACAAAACTGGCTTTAAAATTAGGAGATTATGTTATCACAGAAGCAGGATTCGGAGCAGACTTAGGAGCAGAGAAATTTATGGACATCAAATGTAGAAAAGCTGGCATTAAGCCAGATGCTGTTGTACTAGTAGCTACGATAAAAGCCATCAAATACCATGGTGGAGTAGAAAAAGATAAAATACAAGAAGAAAATATTGAAGGAATTGAAAGAGGAATCGATAACGTATATCGTCATATCGATAACCTAAAAAATAAATTTGGAGTTAATGTAATTGTAGCATTAAACAGATATGTACAAGATACCGAAAAAGAAATTGAATTTTTACAAGAAAAATTAATGGAAAAAGGTGTTGAACTAAGCTTAGTAGAAGGATGGGCAAAAGGAGGAGAAGGTGCTATTGATATTGCACAAAAATTAGTAAAATTAACGAGGCAAGAAGAAAACTTCCACTATATTTACGAAACAGAAGATTCTATTCAAACCAAAATTGAAAAAGTAGCAACTAAAGTATATGGAGCAAAAGGAGTAGAATATTCAGAAGAAGCATTAGCAGAAATTGAGAAAATAGAAGAACTAGGCTATGGACATTTTCCTGTATGTATTGCTAAAACACAATATTCTTTCTCAGACGACCCTAAAAATTTAGAATGCAAAGGAGATTATAATATTAAAATTCGAGACATCAATTTAAAAACAGGGGCAGGATTTGTAGTAGCTTTAGCAGGAAAAATTATGACTATGCCAGGACTTCCAAAAGTACCATCAGCAGAAAGTATTGATATTGATGAAAATGGAGAAATTGTAGGAATATTTTAAGAAAATTGCCAAAGGGGACGATCCTTTTTGGCAATTTATAAAAGGAAAAAACAAAATGAATTATTATGATAGCCTAAATAAACTAATTGATACCATAGAAAAAAATCTAGAAACGGAAATAAATTATAACGAATTAGCCAAAATAATAGGAACTTCTGGTTATACGATGCAAAGGATTTTTACCTTTTTAACAGGAATGACAGTTACAGAATACATTAGAAGGAGAAGATTAAGCAAAGCGGCAGAAGAGTTAAGAAAAACAAATTATAAAGTTATTGATATAGCTATGAAATATCAATATGACTCGCCAATTTCTTTTTCAAATGCCTTTAAGAAGATGTATGGTCAGTCTCCAGCTAATTTTAGGAAAAGTACTTCCATGGAAATCAACTTTTTTCCTAAAATGGAATTTAATCCAGACATTAAAGGAAAAAGAGCTATGAAATATCGAATTGTAGATAGAGAAGAGCAGACTTTTTATGGAAAAACAACAGGATTGATAGCAGATGATGACAAAAAGGCAATTCAAGATTTATACAAACGAGTAAAAAAAGATGGAACTATGAAATTTATTATAAATCATAATACAGGAAAAGAAGAGTACTTTGGGATTTATCAGCCAATTTATGAAAAAAGTCGATATACAGGAAAGGGACAATACTATGTTTTAGGTAAAACTCCTCGAGAAGATTTTGTAGAAGTCAAACTTCCAAAATCAAAATGGGCCTGTTTTCGATTGCCAAATCATGAACAAAGGGATATCTTAAAATTAGGTGATAATATTTATGAAAAATGGTTACCAAATTCTGAGTATTATCTAATTGCTAAATATCCAGAGTTTGAGATTTATTATGAAGATTATTGTGAAATTTGCATAGCAGTAGAATAAAAACTTAATAAAATTGATATCAAAAAAATAAAGTAGGAACCCCCTATTAGCGATATAGTCTAATAGGGGGTTTTGTATGAAAAAACATATAGTAGGACTAGTTTTATTAAGTTTCATAATATCATATTTTAGTCTACAAATAGCAGTTTATATTAGTTATGCCATTGATGGTATTTTATTTCATAATTTAAGTCAAATGCCAGAATATCTTAAAAAGATATTAGAAATGGGAACACAAAAAGCACTACTAAGTATTGGTATGATTATGATAGGAATTAATGGAATAGTGGCACTTGCTACTTATGTAAGAGAAAGACTTACAACGACTTTTACCTTAAAAGTGAGTTCAAACTTAAAAAAGAAATTATATTCTCATATATTAAATTTAGAATACGAAAGTTATCAATCTTATAGCAAGGTAGAAATGCTACAAAGAGTAAATGAAGATGCTGGTGAATATGCTAACTTTTATAAAGTACAATTTAATTTAATATTAGACATTATATCTTTAAGCTTTTTTATTGTAACACATAGTGTAGCTTTAAGTTGGACCATTACAATGTATCTAGTAATAACAATAACTATTATGCTATTGTTTGCGTTATGGTATTATCTAAATATGACAAAAATTTTAGAAAAAGTGATTTTGAAAAAGAGAAAAATGTTAGGAGCAACGATTAATAATGTAAGTCAATTTAAATTTGTTAGAATTTATAATCGACAAAAAGAAGAGCTTCAAAAATATAAAAGATTAAATAAAGATTATACAGAAGAAGATATTCGATTTGTTAAATTAATTTTATTTTATGAAATTATTAGTGAGCATATTACTTATTTAAGTGACCCCATTATTTGTTTATTAGGTGGCATTGCTATTATACAAGGAAATATGACACTTCGGTGGTTTAACTGCTTTATTGTTATTTGCTACAAAAATACTAACTACTTTGTATTCGTTTGGTGAAAATTTAGAAATAATAAATACTTTTTTAGTAGTAAAACAGAAAATTAGAAAGTTGATGAGTTTAGAAGAAGAAACAGATGGAAGACATTTTTATGACTTAAATGGTGACATTTTATTTCATAATGTTTCAATTGAACTTGCGAAAAAAACAATTTTAGCAAATCTAAACTTTGCGATAAAAAGAGGAGAAAAGGTTGCAATTTTAGGTCAAAATGGAAGTGGAAAAAGTATATTAGCCAAAGCAATTTTAGGATTTTATCCAGTACAAGGGAATATCTATTTAAATTATCATAATACGAAACAACTAGATAAATCCAATATAAGAGAATATATTGATTTTGTTTCAGGAGAAGCGGACTTATTTGGTGGAACGATACTAGATAATATAGGGTTAGGAAATGAGGTTGCTAAAAAGCAGGTTATAAAAGTAAGCCAAGAAGCGAAAATTTATGAAGATATACAAAGATTTGAACAAGGTTATCAAACTGAAATAGGCGAAAAGGGAGTTAAGCTTTCAGGGGGACAAAAACAGAGAATTTTAATTGCAAGAGCTTTAATACGAAACAAACCAATTATAATATTTGATAATGCTTTTAGTAAATTGGATAATCATACTTCCCATGAGATATTTCAAAATTTGAAAAATAATTATCCACAAACCACAATGATTTTTATTACCCATAAATTAGAGATAGAAGAACAGGTAGATAATCGTATTAAATTAGAGGAAGGAACGTCAAAAATATGAAATCATTAAAACAATTAAAAAAGATGTACCAACATGTAGGGTATTCTAAAAAATTTATAGTTTTATTTCTTTTAATTGTAGTGACAGCTTTACTAGAAATTGTGACAGTTCCCTATTTGGTAAAACAAATATTAGATGTTGAAATACCAGGGCAGAATATAAAGGGCTTGGTGGTTTTGGTAATTCTACATATTTTTATTTTGCTAGTACAATGTTATCTAGTGTTAAAACATTGCGAAATGCGATGCTTTTTGGAACGATGGATAAGAAAAGATTTAAGAAATCATATTTTTACGAAATTGCAAAAAGTGAAAGCTAAATTTTTTGATGAAAATGATACAGGAATGATTTTACAATTTTTACAAGATGATACACAACATGCAGGAGAGTTATTTCCTATTACCATAACAGAAATGTTTACAATGGGAATGATTCGCTTTTCCATAGTAGCAATTTTTTTGATGTTTGTTAATTTAAAAATTGCACTTATGATTTTAGGATTATATGTAATTGGATTGTTAATTACTTTATTTTTCAACAGTAAAACGATGAAGAAAATAGAGCAAATTCGAAAAGTCAATATGGATGTTTATACAAGTATTCATGAAGGAATTCATAGTTTTTTAACAATAAAAACATTAGAGATTATTAACCAAAAAATAAAAAAATTAGAAGAGAAATTAGAAGAATATAATCTTGAAAATTCAAAATTAGAAAGAATTATTACAACGTATAACACCATATTTTCTTTTATTACTTCTTTTACCAGCATCGTTATTATTTATTGGGGAGGGATGAATGTAGTACAAGGTATCATGACCTATGCAGAAATTATGCTAATGATAGATTATTCGAGTTATATTGAATTTGAGTTTAGTTGGTTTACAAGACACTTAACAGATTTTAATGAATGTTTTTTTGCTTATTCTAAAATTCTAGAATTATTGGAAAAGACAGAGGAAGAAGATTTAAATAAGGGAGAAAAATTAATAGATAAAATTACAAGGATAGAATTTGATAACGTATCTTTTTCTTATAATCATACACAAAAAAATATTGAAGACTTTTCTTTAGAGGTACAAAAAAATGAAAAAGTAGCTTTAATTGGTAAAACAGGAGCACGGGAAAACAACCATAACCAATTTGCTAGAACGATTATATGAACCGCAAAAAGGAGAAATACGAATCAATCAAAAAGATTATACAGAATATAGCATATCTTCTATCCGAGACAAAATTGGTTATATCATGCAAGAAGTTCAAATTGTACCAAATACCATTATTGATAACATCAAATATGTAAATTCAAAGATAACCAAAGAAGAAATGATAGAAATATTTAAAACCTTAAAAATGCATGAAAAAATTATGTCATTACCCAAAGGATATCACACAAACATTTATGAAAATCCAGACATACTTTCAACGGGCGAAAAGCAAATGATTAGTTTTGCTAGAATTATGGCAATGTCACCAGATGTAATTATTTTAGATGAAGTAACCTCTAACTTGAGTTGGGAAAATGAAGAACTAATTAAAAATGCAATAAACCAAGTTACAAAGCGGTAAAATTACTTTTATAATTGCTCATAGATTAGCAACAATTGAAAATTGCCAGAAAGTTGTAAAAATAGAAGATGGAAAAATAGCACCAAACTCTTGTTTTTGAAAAAGAAATATAGTATAATAGAATTTGTAAGAAACAGGAGGCAAATATGAATGATAAGATTACGATAAAAGGTGCGAAAGAACATAATTTAAAAAATATAAATTTAGAAATCCCAAGAGACAAGTTGGTTGTTATTACTGGATTATCAGGGTCAGGGAAATCAAGCTTGGCTTTTGATACTTTATATGCAGAAGGGCAAAGAAGGTATGTAGAAAGCTTATCTTCTTATGCGAGACAATTTTTAGGATTAATGGAAAAGCCAGATGTAGAAAGAATTGATGGATTATCACCAGCCATTTCGATTGACCAAAAAACGACTTCTAAAAATCCACGTTCTACGGTTGGGACTGTAACGGAAATCTATGATTATATTCGTTTGTTATATGCAAGAATAGGAGTTCCCTATTGTCCAAATTGTCACAAAAAAATAGAGAAACAAAGTATTGATCAGATTATAGATAATATCATGAGTTTACCAGAAGGAACGAAAATTCAAGTTTTAGCACCAGTGGTAAGAGGAAGAAAAGGAGAATTTACGAAACAATTAGAGGGATACCAAAAAGAAGGATTTGTAAGAGTTCGAATTGATGGAGAAATCTATGAATTAGGAGAAGATGAAATTTCTTTAGATAAAAAGAAAAAGCATGAAGTAGAGTTGGTAGTAGATAGATTAGTAATTAAACAAGATATTATCAGTCGATTAACTGAGTCTGTAGAAATTGCTTTAAAACATGCAGACAAAATGGTGTTAATTGATGTAGTAGGACAAAAGCCAGTTTTATATAGTTGTAATTATGCTTGTCCAGATTGTGGTTTTAGCTTTCCAGAGCTAAGTCCAAGAATGTTTTCTTTCAATAATCCATTTGGAGCTTGTCCAAGTTGTACAGGAATTGGTTATCTAATGAAAATGGATGAAGACTTAATCATTCCAGACAAAAATAAAACATTGTATGATGGGGTAAAAGCTTTTGGTTCAAGTACCATGAAAAAAGGTGATACCATGGCAAAAATGTATTTTGAAAGCATTGGAAAATATTATGGAGTGGAAATCAAGAATAAAAAAATAAAAGATTTGCCAAGATGGTTTTTAGAAAAAATCTTATATGGTACAGGAGAAGATCAAATTGATTTCGAATTTTCTTCTTATGCAGGAACCAGAAAATTCACAGCCCCATTTGAAGGCGTATTGCCAACTTTAGACAGACGTCATAATGAAACAAAATCACAAGGGATGAGAGACTTTTATGAAATGTATATGAGCAATTCGCCATGTAATGAATGTCATGGTGCAAGATTAAAACCAGAAATTTTATCCATTAAAGTGGGAGACAAAAACATCAATGAACTAACAGAAATGTCAATTGATAAAATAAAAGAATATTTGAACCACTTAAAATTAACGAAAACTGAAACTATGATATCGGAACTAATTTTAAAAGAAATTGACCAAAGATTGCAATTTTTAATAGATGTAGGATTAGAATATCTAACATTATCACGAAATGCAGGAAGCTTGTCAGGAGGAGAAGCACAAAGAATTCGTTTAGCAACACAGATTGGTTCTGGACTAACAGGCGTGCTGTATATTTTAGACGAACCAAGTATAGGACTACATCAAAGAGACAATGACAGGTTATTAGCAACACTAAAAAAATTACGAGACTTAGGAAATACCCTTTTAGTTGTAGAGCATGATGAAGATACCATGTATGCAGCAGACCAAATTATTGATATTGGACCAGGTGCTGGAACCCATGGCGGACAAGTTATGGCACAACGGAACAGCAGAAGAAGTAAAACAAGTAGAAAACTCTGTTACAGGGCAATACTTAAGTGGAAGGAAACAAATTCCAGTGCCAAAAAAAAGAAGAAAGCCTACCAAAACAAAAGTAATTGAAGTACAAGAAGCTTGTGAAAACAACTTAAAAAATATTAGTGTTAAATTTCCATTAGGACTATTTAATTGCGTAACAGGAGTATCTGGTTCTGGAAAATCAACTTTAGTTAATGAAGTATTATATAAAACCGTAGCCAAAACATTAAATGGCTCTAATGAAAAACCAGGAAAATGCAAAGGTGTAAAAGGACTACAAAATATCGATAAAATTATTAACATTGACCAATCACCAATTGGTAGAACACCACGTTCGAATCCAGCAACTTACACAGGCGTATTTGATTTAATTCGAGACATTTTCGCTAGCACAGAAGAAGCAAAATTAAGAGGATACCAAAAAGGAAGATTTAGTTTTAATGTAGCAGGAGGAAGATGTGAGAGCTGTAATGGAGATGGTGTTCACAAAATAGAAATGCACTTCTTACCAGACATCTATGTACCATGTGAAGTATGTAAAGGAAAACGATACAATCGAGAAACCTTAGAAGTAAAATATAAAGGAAAAACCATTGCAGATGTTTTAGACATGACAGTGGAAGAAGCCTTAGCATTCTTTGATAAAATACCAAAAATCAAGCAAAAGATACAAACCTTACATGATGTAGGACTTCGGATATATCAAATTAGGACAACCATCAACCACATTATCTGGAGGAGAAGCACAAAGAGTCAAGCTAGCAACTGAACTATCAAAAAGAGCAACAGGAAAAACGCTATACATATTAGACGAACCAACCACAGGACTACACATAGCAGACGTTCACAAATTAGTAGACATACTACAAAGACTAGTAGACACAGGAAATACCATCATTGTAATCGAGCACAACTTAGACCTAATCAAAACCTGCGACCACATAATCGACTTAGGACCAGAAGGTGGAGATAAGGGAGGAGAAGTAGTTGCAATTGGTACACCAGAACAAATTTGTACCAACGAAAGAAGTCATACGGGAAAATTCTTGAAAAAATATTTATCATGATTTTAGGGACGATGTTTTTTGGGACGGGGTCAAAAAGCATCGGGTGAGTATAAAATATTTAATAGAAATAAATCTATGATATAAAAGGAATTGTTTTAATACAAATGCTATTAACAATTCTTTTTTATATATTATAAAAGATAAAGCGATGTTTTTTGACCCCGTCCCAAAAAACATCGTAATAAAAATCCTCTAAACGGTTCATACTAAACAAAAAAGAGGAGGAAAAGAGTATGTTTAACTTTAGAACAGATTTAGCATCTGAAAGAAGAGAAATTTATCAAAAAGCTAATAAATTAGAAGAAATTGATGGAATTGAAACTAACCAAGAAGAAGTTGACGAAAATATAAAAGTAGAAAGGGTGAAAATTACAAATGAAAATGGGGAAAAAGCAATAGGAAAGCCAGTGGGAAATTATATTACAATTGATATTAAAAAGCTAAAGATTGCCCAAGAAGAGGAAATTCAAAAGGCGGCAGAAACCTTAAGTAAAGAATTAAAAGAAGTAATAGGAAGTCATGTTGATAGCCAAGGAGAAATTTTAGTCGTTGGATTAGGAAATATCTATGTTACACCAGATGCTTTAGGACCAAAGGTAATTAATGAAATTGAAGTAACCAGACATATTATTAATTATTTGCCACAATATGTAGAAGAAGGAACCCGAATGGTAAGTGCTATATCTCCAGGTGTTTTAGGAACAACGGGAATTGAAACTGTTGAAATTTTAAAAGGAATTGTGGAAAATACGAAGCCAAAATTAGTGATTGTAATTGATGCCTTAGCCTCTCGTAGTATTGAGAGAATTAGTAGTACTGTTCAATTGTCTGATACTGGGATTGTACCAGGTGCAGGAGTTGGAAATACCAGAAGTGAAATTAGTCAAAAGACGTTAGGTATTCCTGTTGTGGCAATTGGAATTCCAACTGTAGTAGAAACAGCGGTTTTGGTGAATGATTGTTTAGATTTATTAATTGAAAAATTGCAAAATGAGGCGAAGTCTAATGATTATCTGAATCAAATGAAGGAAGAAGATAACTATGAAGAAATTCGAGAAGCATTGATACCAAAAGATTATAATTTAATTGTGACACCAAAAGAGATTGACGATTTAATTGAAAATATGAAAGATGTTGTAGCAAGTGGAATTAATGGGGCTATGTAATTGGGAAAAAAGTATTGTGCTATTGCAATACTTTTTTTCTATTGTTATAATGAAGAAAAAAGGGGAAAATAAAGATGGAAAATACAAAAGAAGAATTGAAAGTAGAAAAAAGAACCTTAGAACAATTGTTAAAAGATTTAAGGGAAGAAAAGAATTGGACTTATATTCATGTGGTAGAAGAATTACAAGAATTAGGAGTAACAGTAGATGAAAAAAAGGTAAAGAAATGGGAACTTGGATTAGAATATCCAGAAATCGAACAGATTTATAAATTGTCAGAATTATATTTTATACCAAGTGATAATTTTGTTATGTCAAAAACAAATAGTTATCAAGAAGGTTTGGCCTCTGTTCATGCAACTTTGATAAAATGGGTTTGCTATTTTACCGGAATTTCTTTAAAAATAGGTTATATTGGTTTTTATGTGATTATTGCCATTGCAATGATAGGAGCTTTGTCATTTTTTATTGGAAATATGAATCGAGTGTTAGAACTAGGAAAAGATAGAATTTAGAGAAATTTGTCTAAAAATGTTGCAAAATATATTTTGTTAAGATATAATCACCATAGAAAAGCCATTGAAGGAAGGGGAATAAAAAATGGAAGAAAATAAAAAAGAAACTAAAACAGAAGAGAAAAAAGTAACAGAGGTAAAAAAAGAAGAAAAAAAACCTGTTGAAAAAAAAGAAACAGAAACTAAAAAAGAAGAGAAAAAAGTTGCTGACAAAAAAACAACAGAAACTAAAAAAGAAGAAAAAAAATCAGCTACTAAAAAAGTAACAGATACCAAAAAAGAAGGAAAGAAAAATAATAAAGTAGCTATTATTGCTACTATTATCGTAGTAGCTGCATTAATAATAGCTTTAGCAGGAATGTATCTAATGCCAGAAACACCAAAAAAAGTAGTAGAAAACACATTAAATGATTTAAAAACAGGAGCATATGCTCAAAATATGTTAGCTGGATTATTACAAGGAGAAGATAACTTTAATGCAGAAGCACAAAGATTACTTTTTGAAAAACTAGAATGGAAAGTTTTAGAAGAAAAACAAGAAGAAAATAAAGCAACAGTAGAAGTAGAAGTAACCAATAAAGACTTTAAAACCATTATTGGAAATTACATGCAAAAAGCATTAAAAGCAGCATTTAGTGGACAAAATATAAATGAAGAAGAAATGACAAATTATTTAATGGAAGAATTAAAAAATGAAGAAGTACAAGTTGTAACCAATAAAAACACGATTTCTTTAGAGAAAAAAGACGGAAAATGGGAAATTGTAGAAGAAGATAACTTTGTAAATGCAGTATTGCCAGGTTTATACGAAGCAATTAATTCATTCAATCAATAAAATGATAAATTCCACATCAGAATTTTAAGAAGGTTCTGTATGTGGAATTTTTGTTTTTTTATATAACTGACAAATATTACAATCTGTGCATAAATGAATTCTATTTTCAAATACTAATTGTAGTGTATGAATAAATTCATCCATATAAGAATCAACTAAATGAAGATGAATCTCTTTGGGAAGAAGAGTAAGAAGTGAATTTAGAATATAATCATTAGCAGAAAATGTGATATCACTTAAATATTTTGCCTTAAAAATAGTGTCGTCTACTTCAATCAAATTTTTATTTTCATCTAGCAAAATAGAGCCAGAAGATGAAAACACAAGGTGAACCATTTGACAACCATTGTTTTGTGAATTGATATACAATTTTAGTAAAGATACAAATTCTAAATATTCTTTTTCTATCACAAAATGATTGACAGCTTCATTTAGAATATTGTCTAAAAAGGTCAAATACTCTTTTAAGCGAAAGTTAATAAATCCACTTAGAACAATAGTCTTATGACAAGCTAAGTATTCGTAAAAATTTTGATATAACAATTTAAATTTCTTATCAAAAAGGGCAAAAAAATCGTCAGCCATAATATCAAAACAGCTAGCTAAAATTTCATTTCTCTCTATTGCATCAAAATAGAAGTAACTTTGAATAATCAATCGTTTTAATAAATCTTCTTCTAGTTCATCTATTACTAAAAAAGATAAGATAGACGCCATCTTAGACAAAAAAAGAGACTCATCGTTACCAGAATAATGGACAATGACATTTTTATATATCTTAAATTCATTTTCTGAAAAACAAGTATTTTTTATATCAATATCTTTTAACTCGTTTAGTAGATAATTAATTAAATCAGAGTTATTAGTCTTAATACATAGCGACTTCATAAAAAAATTCCCCTTTCCAACAAAACTAGTATCTACTAAATTTCAAAAACTTATACATTATAGTATGCAGATTAGAAAATTTGGTGAGACAGTGGGGACAGGTCTTAAGTGTCTCATTTTTTCTCATTTAAGCTAATTTCCATACAAATTCAAAATCCATAATATGGCATTCTTCCACGATAAACGTTCTAATTTAAGTATTTTCAATTAAAAAGTTTTTAGCTAAGGAAAATGAGACACTTAAGACCTGTTCCCACCGTCTCATTTAGTGGTAAATCATGTAATCGATATCTGGAAAGACGCAGTCTTTTTTTGCGATGTCTTTTAAGAAGTCTTCATCAATATTATCTTCTTTTATTTGATAATATAATTTTGTAAAACGACCAATGTGATCTTTAATTCTTTTTTTTGCGTAATCTACCATAGTTCCATTGGTAATAATAAATAACCAATCACTACTTTGTGCTAATAGTAATTCTCTAGCACATTGATTTAAAGCTTTTTTCTTTAATCCTTTTGCATTTGGATAAGCCCATGCAAGTTCACACATTCTGTCTCCTGCAACATGTAGATGTCTATGGGCATAATCATTGGTTGGATTTAACCATACTTCACTATAACCATTAGCACCCCAGCTTGAACGACAAGGAGAGGAAACTTGTATATTAGGATATTTATCAATATATTCAGAAGGCGTAATTAATTCAAAGTTGCAGTCATCGTAATATATCTTTTTAAATAAAATATAAAGCCAGTAAGGTCCTTCATACCACCAATGCCCATAAAGTTCAGCATCGTAAGGGCATAAAATGATAGGTGGTGTTTCCATATATTGAGAAAGATTTGCAATTTGTGAGGTTCTACTATCTAAAAAGTGACCAGCTTGTTTTTCCGCAGAATCCATAGCCCATTGTGGATTATAGTAATCTTTAAAATCGGTATCACCTGTAATTCGATAATATTTAATTCCCGTATGAACGCGTACACCATTGTGAGCAATATAAGGCTTGATATAGTCATAGTCGGCTTCGTATCCAATATCACGATAAAATTCTCTATAGTTATAATCTCCAGGATAACCATTAATGGAACTCCATACTTGTCTAGAGGATTCGATGTCACGTCCAAAGGCAATAACACCTTCTGGAGAAACGATAGGAGCGAAAGTTCCATAAATAGGAGTTGGGTTCGCATATAAAATCCCATGAGATTCGGTGATAATATAATCAATTCCAAATTCTTTTAGATATTTATCAGCTTCTGGAACATATCCACATTCAGGAAGCCAAATACCACGAGGTTTTTTCCCAAAGTATTTTTCATAAGTTTGAACACCAACAGCAATTTGAGCTTTAACTGTTTTTTCATTTACATATAAAATTGGGAAGTAACCATGTGTTGCTCCACAGGTAATAATTTCTAATACACCAATGTCTTGGAAATGTTTAAAAGCTTCAATTAAATTGCATTGATAGACATCCTTAAATAGATGTAAATCATTGGAATATCTTTCTAAATAATAGTGAGAAAGTTTATTTAATCTTTCGTCACCAGCGGTTCTTTTGACTTCTTTTTTGGATAATTCAATTAGTTGTTTTAGATATTTAATATATTTTCTTTGTAATAATTTATTATCTAGCATAGAAAGTAGAGGAGGAGTCATTGACATAGTTATTCTAAAATTGACACCTTCGTCTACTAGTTTTTGGAAATTTGTTAATAATGGAATATAGGTTTCTGAGATTGCTTCATATAACCAAGATTCTTCTAAATAATCATCACTTTCTGGATGATGGATAAAAGGAAGGTGGGCATGAAGTACAAAACTTACATATCCTTTTTTTTCTTGCATTTTCATTCTCCTTTGTTAATAAAAATGTGAGCTGAAAAGGTAGCTATCAGCCCACTTTAAAATTTTAATTGTGTTGTCATTAAAATCTTCCAGAGGAAGGATTACCAGAAGATGGATTTGACAAGTCAAAGATTTCTTCAATATTTTCATTTTGATAAATAGCTTTATAGAAATCATAAATGTTATATATTTTTCCCATATTTCGAATAAAAGAAATAGAAGAGACTGTTTTTCCAGTCAAATGACCTGTTTTTACATTCTTAAAATAAACCATCTTTTGATTTTTATCGAATAGAACTCTATCATTTGGTGATTCAATTTCATTTGAGCTAGTAACATAGATATAATCCGTATTTAATTTTTCTGTTTTTACAATAGGACGTCTACCAAGTTCAATTTTATAATCACATTTACTATCTGCTACGTGTAAATACCAACTATTGGCAAAATCGTTAATTTCAACTTCAAAACTGTAACCTAAAGTATTATTATGAACCACTAAGATAGGTTTTGTTGTTTCAAAAAAATTATCTCCATACTGTTTTTCAAAGTTTTTTCTATCTTTATCTGAAATGTCCCAGTATATAAATAGGTTAGTAGGAGTTTGTGCTAAAACTTTTACAACGGTTTGATTATATCGATATGGTAAGTCGTAATATTCTACAATTTCTACCTTTTTTCGAGTAGATTTTTTTGTTGTTGCTTTTTTACTAGTAGTTTTTTTAGTAGTAGATTTTTTTGTAGTTTCTTTTTTTGTGCTAGCTTTTTTTGTTGTTTTAGCAGGCACTTTTTTCTTAGTAGTAGTTGCCTTTTTTGCTGATGTAGTAGTCTTTTTATTAGCTGAAGTTTTTTTAGTGGTAGTTTTTTTGGTAGCTACTTTTTTTTCTATTTTGTTTTCATTTTCTAGTTCTTTTTGTTCTTTTGTTTTTCTTGGCATTTTTTCCTCCTATGTATCCTCTCTTTATTTCTTCCCTATCTTATACTAAATAATAAAGAAATTCAAGTGAATTTGACAAAGTTTTTGAATTTGTTGTTACTGTTCAGTGAAAACAATAGGTAGAATAGAAGGTAAAAGGTTTTATTTAAGTAGAAGTAAAGTGAAAGACATAAAAATAACCAGTTAAAAAATTTGATTTTTAAACAACATTATCATCTTTTAATTCGTTAATAAAATCATCTAATAATTCTTCGATAGAAACCTTAAAGATATGAGATAAACCGTATAATTCGTAATCTTTTAAAACTCTTTGACCAGTTTCTAATTTGTGAAGAGAAGGTTTTGAAATATCAATTCCCATAAGGGCTAGTTTGGTAGAAAGACCAGATAAAGATAAGTGATTTTTCATTCGTAGTTCTTTTATTTTGTTACTAGAGACATTTAGCCTACCATTATAGTTGCTACTTTGATACATAATTTAGCAATTCCTTTCTTAAATAAAATTATATAAATAAATTATATAAGAAAAAAACACAAGAACCGTATCCACTAAAGATACGAAAATAAACATAAAAATAGAAAATGTATTGACAAATTTTACGAAAATCGATAAGATAAAGAAAAGTATCGCGAGAGATACGATAAGAATATTTATTTCAAAAAATGAAAATAATAATTACGAAAGAGGGAGAATTATGAAAAGAGCAGAAAATATGAAAAAATCAAATAATGGTATTACTTTAATTGCATTGGTAATTACCATTATTATTTTACTAATTTTAGCAGGAATAAGTATAGCCATGTTGACAGGAAGTAATGGACTATTAACCAAAG
>CANEEJ010000027.1 GCA_947426525.1 uncultured Clostridium sp.
CTTTGCTCATCTGTTGATACTCTTACATAAACTCCACATCTCATAAAATATTACCTCCTACTATTCCTGTGAATTTTTTAAAATTTTGTTAATCAAATTTTAACCCTCTCATATGTTTGCTCAGAAAAGTGCATTTTCGCCCCCCTAGTTTAGGAAAAAATTTAAATTTTTTACAAATTTTTAAAATAAAAGGTTAAATTTTTAATTTCATGAGAATTTGCTTAATTTCTTTTAAGTTATATTTTTGCTTGTGTTCTTTAATGTAAAAGTTTTTATTGGCTATTTCATTTACTTTATATTCAAGTATAGTAAGAGTAGATGGATATGTAATCAAATATTCAGTTGGTTCAATAAAATGTAGATTAGTAGCCTTTAAATGCTTAATTATGCCATTTTCAACTGTGTACTTATAGTTTTTAATAATTTCTAGTATTTCATCATTTGGTTTTAGTTCTTGTATTATTTCAAACTCAAACATAAAAAATGCCCTCCTTTCTTGAAAGAGAACATTTTTAATATTTTTATGAAGTTCAATTCATCTTTTCTAAAAATGAAAAAACTCACGAAACTCTTTATAGTTCGTAAGTTGCTATAAATTGGAGCCAATAAGCGGAATCGAACCGCTGACCTACAGGTTACGAATCTGTTGCTCTACCAACTGAGCTATATTGGCATAACCAGAAAATATCTTACACCATTTTTGCCCATTTGTCAATCTAAAATTCATCCTTTTTATAACACTCTCTTCCATCCATAAGTCCTAGTAGATACACCTTACGAGCACATTTTTTATGGGTACAAATTTGCTTCATTTCTTCTTCTGTAAACAAATTTTTATTCTCTTCCATTCTATCCTGAAAAAAACTTTCTAACGTTATATTTTGCATATCCAAAACCCTCTTTCGTATAAAAAATATTATACTATATCAAAAAAATAAAAACAAAACCCGTTTTCGACAAAAAAATCCGTAATGCCTTGCAAACACTACGAATTTTTTTCTAAAATTTTTTTATTTAATTTTATCTAATACGAAAGCTCTGATAAAATCCTATTCCTTAAATCATGCCACGAATTTCCGCTCATATATTTTAGGCTTTCTGAATTTAACAAATCATTTTCCTTGGCATAATGGTTCCATTCTTTAATGGTAGGAAATTTCATAAAATCTGTTGTAATCTGTTTTAAACATTTTATCGATTCTCTATATTTTATACACATGATGTTATCCTCACTATATTGCTTTTCATTTTGATAATAGGAGTTAATCAATTTATTGTATCTTTTGCTTATTTTTTCAGTCTGTTCCGAATGTAATCCACTTGTTTCAATTGCTTCATGTAACTTTTTTCTTAATTTCTCAAAATCATTTATCATTAGTATCCCCTCTTGTTTTATTTACCATATTATCTCAAAAAATTCTACATAGTATAACTGTCATTTTTTGTCATTTGGACTAGCATCTGTTTGAAAAATAAAATCGCTTAAATCTAACCGTTTTTCCCTCTTTATTTTTTCTCTTTTCCCATCTGGTTCTAAATCCATACCCTTCTTGCTTTAGTTCCTTTACTCTTGCAGCGAACTGTGTAATTCCTAAATTTTCGTAAGCCTCCCAACTTGTTATACTTCCAAACTTTAGCATATACTTTACTATTTTTTGTCTTTGTGTAACCTTCATACTCTTTCCTCCTTTGTTTTTATTTTACCGTACATATTGTTCTTTTTGTTGTTTCTAGTTTATCGTACTTATTGTTCGTTGTCAATACTTTTTATTGATTTTTTCTTTGATTTATCCCTAATCTCTTGTCTTTCTAGTAAACTATTTTTTTCGTTTCATAAAATTTTTGCTTTACGAATCGAACTATTTGTTATATAATACAAGTATCATAAAAAAGGAGATTTATTATGAATAGAATAAAAGAATTGCGAAATGAGAAAGGTTTGTTACAATCCGATGTTGCTAACTATATTGGGAAATCAGAAAGAATGGTTGGATTTTATGAAAAAGGGGAACGTGACCCTAATACTGACACTTTAATCAAACTATCTGAATTATTTGATGTGTCAATCGACTATCTTTTAGGCAAGTCTTCTATTAGAAATTCTAAAAAAATAAATCTAGATGATATTGATATCGCCTTTGCAAGTGGTATCAAAGGGCTTAATAAAGAAAATCAGGAAACCTTAAAAAATATAATGGAAGGATTACTTGCCAAACAAGAATTAGAAGATGACAAAAAATGATTTATATCAAAAAATGAAAGATGAAAATATTCATTATATAAATCACGAATTGCTTTTTACAAGAGGTGCAATTGTTCACTACAATAATATAACAGCTATTGTAGTAGATGATAAACAGGTAAAAAACCAAGTAAGTGAAAACACTGTCTTAATGCAAGAATTAGGACATTATATGGCAAATGCATATTATCGCACGAACAGTCCGTCTGAATTAATTGTCGAACTAGAACATAAAGCAGATATTAAAGCATGGGAAACTTTTTTCCCTTATGACGAAATAAAAAAATTAATGAAAAGAGGCTTAACCACTGCTACCCGGATTAGCTCGGGTATTATCAAGTGGAAGCCTCTTATATGGCTAGATGCCTCAATTATTACTATACGAAATATCATGGTTTTGATTGATTTTAATACATGCCTTCCATTCCTGCTGGCATAGTCTCATGTCCTCCGCAGTTACATCCTTTTGGTTCTGGTGCATCTGTTACAATACTTTCTGTTGTAAGTACCATAGATGCGATTGATGCTGCATTTTGCAGAGCACTTCTTGTTACTTTTGTTGGATCTACAATTCCAGCTTTTTTCATGTCTACATATTCTTCTTTTGCTGCGTCAAATCCAACTCCTACTTCTGCTTTTTTAACACTATCGGCAATAACTGCTGGTTCTAAACCTGCGTTTATTGCAATTTGTTTTACTGGTTCTTCTAAAGATTTTAATACAATTTTTGCCCCTAATGCTTCTCCACTTTCTAAAGAAGCTACTAATTTTTCTACTTTTGGAATAACATTCATTAATGCCGTTCCTCCACCAGCTACAATTCCTTCTTCTACTGCTGCTTTGGTAGCAGATAGAGCATCTTCTATTCTTAATTTTTTGTCTTTCATTTCTACTTCAGTCGCTGCTCCTACTCCAATTACAGCTACTCCTCCTGCTATTTTAGCCAATCTTTCTTGTAATTGTTCTTTGTCATATTCACTTTTCGTTTCTTGGATTTGTGCTTTTACTTGTGCTACTCTGTCTGCAATTTGTTGTTTATCGCCATTACCATCTACAATAATGGTATTTTCTTTTTGTACTTTTACTTGTTTTGCTCTACCTAATTGGCTTATCATGGTGTCTTTTAATTCTAATCCTAAATCAGATGTAATCACTTCTGCTCCTGTTAATATGGCAATATCTTCCAACATTGCTTTTCTTTTATCTCCAAACCCAGGTGCTTTTACTGCTACTACATTCAATACTCCTCTTAATTTATTTAGGATTAAGGTAGATAGTGCTTCTCCTTCTATGTCATCACAGACAATTAACAATTTACCTGATTCTTGCATAATTGCTTCTAGTAATGGTAATACTTCTTGAATGTTACTGATTTTTTTGTCTGTTAATAAGATATATGGATTATCTAACATAGCTTCCATTTTTTCAGTATCGGTTGCCATATATGGTGATAAATATCCTTTGTCAAATTGCATTCCTTCTACTACATTTAATTCAGTATTAGATGTTTTTGATTCTTCGATGGTGATTACGCCATCTTTTGATACTTTTTCCATTGCATCTGCAATTAAGTTTCCGATTTCTTCGTTATTAGCTGATATACTTGCTACTCTTGCAATATCTTCTTTTCCATTGATATTAGAACTAATTTCTTTTAATCCTTCTACTGCTGTTTCTACCGCTTTATCAATTCCTCTTTTGATAGCCATTGGGTCTGCTCCTGCTGCTACATTTTTTACCCCTTCTTTAATCATGCTTTGGGCTAAAACAGTAGCTGTTGTCGTTCCATCTCCTGCTACGTCGTTTGTTTTGGTAGACACTTCTTTTACTAAACGAGCTCCCATGTTTTCATATTTATCTTCTAACTCAATCTCTTTTGCAATGGTAACACCATCATTTGTGATAAGTGGTGCTCCAAAGCTTTTGTCTAGTACAACGTTTCTTCCTTTTGGTCCTAATGTTACTTTTACGGTGTCTGCTAATTTATTGACACCTTCTACTAAAGATTTTCTTGCTTCTTCTCCAAATTTAATTACTTTTGCCATTTTCTTTCCTTCCTTTCTAACGGGGATTAGGGGACACCCCTTAAAATCCCTCTTTTAGGGATTGGGGGGACACTCCTTTTCTCCTTCTATTTTGTTTTACTATTCTACAATTGCTAAAATGTCATCTTGTTTTACTATGATATATTCTGTCCCTTCGTATTTTACTTCTGTTCCAGAATATTTACTAACAATAACATTGTCACCTTTTTTTACATTTACTGGTTCTATTTTTCCGTCGACCTTTTCTCCTGGTCCAACTTCGATTACTTCTGCTATTTGTGGTTTTTCTTGTGCATTTCCTGCTAGTATAATTCCACTTTTAGTTGTTTCTTCGCCTTCTTTCATTTTTATTAATACTCTGTTTCCTAATGGTTTAATCATTTTTGTACCTCCTTAAAGTTTTTATTTTAGCACTCTTGCTAATCGACTGCTAACACTTTATACCCTTTTTGTTTTCTTGTCAATACCTTTTTTGTTTTTTTCACATAATGTTCACATTTATTATATTCTTGATTTATCTACTTATGACTTTTTCTTGCATTTTCTTTGGAAACAGGCTATAATATTTTTATGAAAAAATTAATTGTAAATCACAAATATGATGGAAAAAAATTGAATAAATTCTTGTTAGAAAATATACCAAATCTTTCTTCTAATCTTTTTTATAAAACATTAAGAAAAAAAGATATTAAGGTTAATGGCAAACGAGTTACTGAAAATATTACAGTTTTTGAAAAAGATGAAGTTTTAGTTTATATTGCTGATAGCTTATTAGCACCATCTTTTGATTTGGATATTTTTTTTGAGGATGAAAATATTTTAATTTTAAATAAACCTGTTAATCTAGAGGTAACTGGTGAAAACAGTTTAACAACCTATGTTCATCAAAAATTTAAAGATAGTAATTTCAAACCTATGCCTTGTCACCGCCTTGACCGAAATACAACAGGTCTTGTTTTGTTTGCCAAAAATCAAGAATCTTTAGACATTCTTCTTGGAAAGTTTAAACATCATGAAATTGAAAAGCATTATCTGGCTCTTGTTTTTGGTATCCCTAAAAATAGTTTTAAACGTTGTGAAGCTTATTTGTTTAAGGATAATAAAAAATCTTGTGTTTATATTGCTGATTGTTTCAAAAAAGGTTATCAAAAAATTATTACGACTTATCGTGTTTTAGAAAAGTATCCCAACAATACTTCTCTTTTAGATGTAGAAATTGAAACTGGAAAAACTCATCAAATTCGAGCTCATTTGGCTCATTTAGGACACCCTATTATTGGCGACGGAAAGTATGGTATCAACGAAGTTAATAAAGAGTTTGGTAAGAAGTATCAAATGCTTTGTAGCTATGTTTTGAAGTTTGATTTTAAGACAGATAGTGGGATTTTAAATTATTTAAATGAGAAAAGTTTTGTGTTAGAAAAAAGATGGATGTCCTTATAGAACCATACTTTCATAAGAACATCCACAGTCTCATTACGATACTAGCTTTTACAAATTATCTTTTTTACAGCATTTACTTGTTCATCCACTGTAAGCCCCGTACAATTTACTAAGAACATTTTATTTTCTAGCATATTATGATTTTTCATATAATTGAAAGTTTCTACATAAAGCTGATTGTACTCATATGCCAAAGAATCAAATTCACTTAAATTTTCACGTTTATTTATTCTTTTTTCTAATTCTTCTTTGTCATTGTTAACCATTATTATTATTTTCTTATCAATTTGTTTTAAATATTCTTGATATTTTTTTATTCTCTCTTGCATCGGAATTTCAAACAACATATTTACTGATATCACGTCCATACATCTATCTTGGCAGATAATGCCTTGTTTTAGTAATTCTGTTATTGTTATTGTTTTTCCTACGGCATCTGTTCCCTCTAAAATTGTATTATTGGAAATGATACTGTTATTGAAGATTTCTATATTTTCATATTTCTTATTACCTGTAATTTCTATAAATCCTTTTGGAGGCTTATAAGTTTCGAGTGGTACAAGATTTGTTTCAACTTCAACCATTATCATACTTAATGGTTCTGAAAAATAGTCTACATCTATTTCAAAGTCTCCATCTAAATAATATTTTCTTACTTTTCGTATACATTTATTATTGTTTTCTTTTAAAACTCCTAAAAAAGTTTCTCTATCTATTTCTATTACATCTGTAACATCTTTCATCTTAATATTTCTTGTATATTTAAAATTATTGTGATCCTTATAACAACGATATTTGACATTTCCTTGATAGGTTTGAATTAATTCATATTCTTCTATGTACTTCAAGCTTTGCAAATACTCTTTTAAAAATTCCTTTTTGGTTGGAATAAATTTTCTTTCTATATTATTTATTAGGCCTAATCTTAATTCTACCATTTTTATCTTTCCTTCTCTATCTTAATTTTATTTAAATGATAATCTACTAATTCTCCCCCATAGTAAACTATATTGGAATAACCATAATTCAATTTTTTAGCATAGAAAGTGATTGGAACTCCTTTATAGTTCCATTCAAATCTATCAAAGAATTTTTCATCACTTGTTACAAAATTTGCATTTGAATTCATAAATTTAATTATTTTATCAGTATCCTCTTTCGTTAGAGCATTTTCTATAATCCATTGTGAATAGGGATTATCAATTTCATCTTTTCTTGTATTTAGATTTAATGTCTTCAGACTAACGGTTATTATATTAGGATATTTTTCAATATATTTTTTAATTTCTTCAAGATATTCTTCAAAACTTTTGTCTTTCATTAGAACATAATTTAAACGAATTTTAGCTTTTTTAAAATTATCTGTATTGATATAATCTCTATTATATCCTAAAACTTTCATATCTTCTTTTGAGTCTAAAGAAACTCTTGTTATCTCAATCATAAAATCATTCTTAATTAAATCTAATTTTTTATCTTCATAAAATATATTTCCAGATGATTGTAGTCTTTTTTCTTCAAAAATATTTACATTTCTTGTGGCTTCTACAATTGTTTCAAAATCATTAAATTCAAGTAAAGATGGTTCCCCATTCCCACAAAAGATAAAGTATTTGAAGCTAATATTATTCTCTTTTAAATATTCTAATTTTTTCTCTAATAATTCAAATTTGTCATCTATGACAGGCCATTTAGTGATTTTTGCAGTACAATATGGGCAATTTTTATCACATTTAAAGGAAGAACCTATTAATTCAAACTCCTTGTATTTCATTAAAAATCTCTCCCTTCTTTATAATATTTATTACTCTATTTATATCATTAAATTTAAAAACTTTTACTTTATCACTTTTGTATAATGCATTTGCAATTGCAAACCAATATTCAGATTTTATATCATGTTCGGACTCTTCCTCTTCATAAAATATAACAATCTCTTTATTCATTTCGATTGCCCAATCAAGTTCTACAATTGTACCAACTGAAAATTTCTGATTAAATAGAGCAAAATATACATCGCTATTACTTACTGCTTCATACTCTGCTTTTAATACCACATTACAATCTGTAGAAGTAAAATCTCCGTTTGAAGCTTGTTCACAATAAAATGGTCCACTATATATGTGCCCGTTTTTTAATTTTAAATTATCTTTAGCAAATATAAGTTTTTCTGAACTTTCCAATAATTTAGCTCTAAAATCCTGTTCTAATCTTTTGGATAATGGTAAGTTTTTATTTTCGTGTAATTTAAATTTGCCTGCAAAATATATTCTTTTCATATTTATTTTTCTCCTTTCATTATGTTTTTCCAATTTATATAGGATATTATTGCCATAATCGTCCAAACTACATTTAGAAGAAATAAACTCCATGCTTGCTCTGGTAATATAAAATATTCTATTGCATAAAATATATCATTTATAAACCAGATAATCCATGTGTCAATTTTTTTGGTCATCATATAATAAGTTGCTACAAAACTTGATGTTGTTGTAAAAGCATCTAACAAAGGAAGAGGATCGTCTGTTTTATTTAAAATAGCAAATACGATACAAGTTGAAATTCCAATGATAAGGCAGTAAATTATTCTTTCTTTCCTACTACATTCTTTTATATCTTTTTCATCTTTTTTATTCCAAATAATGAAACCGATTATTCCTAGGACTAAATATATTGCGCTGTTTGTAACATCTCCATATAAATGCATTGAAAAAGAAAATATAATCATTAATATCATTTGTATTGAATACGCAATCCAATTACTTCTTTTATTAAACATTACTAGTATGCCTTGCATTAATCCAAATATTGTTGCACCAATTTCTAAATAATTTATCATATTTATCTCCTTACTTAAACCCAATTCTTTAAAAAATCCTCATTGAAAATATATTTATTAGATGGTCTATAGGCTGCTTCCTTTGCAATTATCTCCGTTTTTTTAACCATTGGTTCTATCTTTTTTCTAAAATTTGCTGATACTAATTTTTTGTCTAATATTATTTCATAAACTTGCTGTAATTCTGAAATAGTAAATTCCCTATTTAAAAAACTGAACGCTATATTCGTATTTTTAATTCTATTTCTCAATCTTTTTAATCCTGTATGAGTTATTATAGCTGTTAGTTCATCGATATCAGTTTTTTCAACTAACTTATTTGTATATTCAATATTGTTTCTTCTTTTTTTGGTTATCGTGTCAATCTTATATTTTATTTGCTTATTTTCATTGCTTAATATAACATCTTGTATTGACGAATTTTCATTATTTTTAATATATATATCATAAAAACTTAAATTATCAGGCATATGATTTATATGATTTTTATTGATAATCACTAAATAGGTAATTGTTATCTCTTCCTTAGATGTATAATAATTAGGATCTCCCCAAGTATATAATTGTTCTATATAAAAATCTGATATTTCAAACAATCTTTCAATTTTATTTTCTGCTAAACGCTTTATATATTCTTGATTATTAACTTCGAATTTTGGAAGGTCATTATTTTTATCTAAGACAATTTGAAGTTTCTTTTCTTTTAATTTTCTTACATCCCTTCGTTCTCTATTTTCTGTACTAAATATTAATAAATTACCATTAACTTTCATCTTTATCTTCTCCTTAATCTTTTTTGGATTTTTCACTTATTATTATTTTTATATTAAGTATTGTATTTGTATTATATATACTCTTTTATAGTTTGTCAATACTTTTTATAAAAAATATAATAAGTCCTTGTCGATATAAGTTAAATGCAGCAGAGTTTTTGACTTTATGTAAATTCTATGATATAATATTTTTGTTAAATTTATTTATAAGTATTTCATTTTAAGGAGGATTTACAATGAAACGGAATGTGCAGAGTTTAAGTATTTGTGTACCAGGAAAACAATGTATCAACAGGTGTAAATTTTGTGTGTCTTGTATGCATACAGATATTTACAAAAACCAAATGGATGAAAATCTCCCCTTTTACGATCTTTATTTTGAAGATTACGTAAAACGGCTGGTTTTTGCCAAAGAAAATGATGCTAATATCATGATGATAACTGGAGATATTGAACCACTTCAAAATCGTCACTTTTTACAAACCTTGTCAATTATCAATAAATATGTTTTACCACACAGCGGTTGCAGTGCCTTTAACTGGATTGAAATTCAGACTTCTGCGGTTGGATTTGATTCGTCTTATGCACGTTTTCTGCGGAATACTGTTGGTGTAAGCGTATTTTCATTTTCATTATCTAGTTTTGATAATCGAAAAAATGCCGAAATCGTAGATATGCCAAAGAATAAACGGGTAAATATAAAAAAAGTGTGCTCTATTGCAAAAGAATATGATTTTACCCTTCGGCTTAGTCTTAACATGAGCAAAGAAATGTTAAGAAGTGTCGGCGTCACCATTAACGAAAATGATGCTTACTGTACAAAAGCAGATAATTATTATTTAGCCATTCAAAACATATTCCAGAAAGCTCACGACTTAGGTGCTGATCAGGTAACATTTCGTAAGCTCTATACCAGCGGTGATAATGAACAAAGTAATTGGATATTGGAAAATGGCTTGGGGTCTACTTTCTTTTTTACCATGTTACATTCTTATGTAAAAAAACATGGTAAACTAATTGGCATTTTACCATATGGCTATGAGCAGTATTCTGTTGATGGAATATCTGTTGTCATTGATGAAGATTGTATGAATGAAGAAAAAGTCAATAAAGAAGCCTCGAAATACTTTGTTTTACGACCTGATTGTAAACTCTATAATGGCTGGAATAAAGAAGAGATTATATTTTAGCCATGCAACAGAAAAAGACCTCTATTTGAGGTCTTTTTTATTTGGAGCAGGTAGTGGGAATCGAACCCACGTCATCAGCTTGGAAGGCTGAGGTTCTACCATTGAACTACACCTGCATATAAAGTTATAATTGTCAGAAGTTTTGGAGCAGGTAGTGGGAATCGAACCCACGTCATCAGCTTGGAAGGCTGAGGTTCTACCATTGAACTACACCTGCAAAGTTCTCCTCCTGACAATTATAGATTATAACTGTTTTTATTTTCTTTGTCAATACTTTTTTAAAATTTTTTTTAATTTTCTAAACACGCTTTTACTAATCCCACAAATAATGGTGCTGGCTTATTTGGTCTTGATTTTAGCTCTGGATGGAATTGTCCTGCAATGAAATATGGGTGGTCTTGAATTTCCACCATTTCTACCAACAATCCATCTGGAGAAGTTCCTGAAATCTTTAATCCTGCTTTTTCTAGTTTCTCTCTGTATTCGTTATTACATTCATAACGATGTCTATGTCTTTCTGATATTTCTCTTTGTCCATAAACTTTATTGGCTAATGTTCCTTCTTTTATGGTACATGGATAAGCTCCTAATCTCATCGTCCCACCTTTTTTATCAATTCCTTTTTGTTCTTCCATGATGTGGATGACTGGATTTTCTGTATTCTCATCTAGTTCTGCTGAATGAGCATCCTTTAGCCCTAACACGTTTCTAGCAAATTCTACTACTGCCATTTGCATTCCTAAACAAATTCCTAAAAATGGTATTTTATTTTCTCTTACATATTTAATGGTTTCAATTTTTCCTTCAATTCCTCTGTTTCCAAATCCTCCTGGAACAACTACACCATCAATTCCTTTTAATTGTTCTGCTACATTATCACGATTTATCGTTTCTGAGTCAATTAAATGTACTTTTACTTTTACATGGTTTGCAAAACCTGCATGATATAAGCTCTCCATAACTGATATGTAAGCATCTTCTAATTTCACATATTTTCCAACAATTGCAATATTGACTGTTTTCTCTTCTTCAATTGTTCTAATATTTTCAATCATTTCTTGCCATTTACTATTATCTGGTATATAATTATCTAATTTTAAATGATTGCAAACTTCTCTCGCTAATCCTTCTTGTTCTAGCATTAATGGAACCGCATATAAGCAGTCTGCTGTTTTGTTTTGTATTACACTTGTTTTTCTAACATTGCAGAATAGCGATAATTTTTCGCGAATGGCATCTGGAATGTCAGTTTCTGTTCTACATACTAATATGTTTGGTTTGATACCAAAGCTTTGTAATTCTTTTACAGAGTGTTGTGTTGGTTTTGATTTAATTTCATTGGATCCAAAGATATATGGCAATAAGGTTACATGGATGTATACAACATCTTCTGGATTTTTTTCTAATCCCACTTGACGGATTGCTTCAATAATAGATAATCCTTCGATATCTCCTACTGTTCCTCCTAATTCGGTAATAACAATATCTGTGTCAGTGTCTTCGAAGCCATAAATTCTTTCTTTTATTTCGTTTGTAATATGTGGAATTACTTGTACAGTTTTTCCTAAATAATCTCCTCTTCTTTCTTTTTCTAATACACTTTGATAGATTTTTCCCATTGTAACACTTGAATTTTGGGTTAGATTTTCATCGATAAATCTTTCATAATGGCCTAGGTCTAAATCTGTTTCTGCTCCATCGTCTGTTACAAATACTTCTCCATGTTCATATGGATTCATGGTTCCTGGGTCAACATTAATATAAGGATCAAATTTTTGAATGGTAACCTTATATCCTCTATTTTTTAATAATCTTCCTAATGATGCTGCTGTAATTCCTTTTCCTAATCCTGATACTACGCCTCCTGTTACAAAAATATACTTTGTGTTCATAAACCAAAACTTCCTTTCTTTGTAAAAAAATAAAAAAAGATTAAAAAAATTGCCGAATGCGGTTTTTTTTTAATCTATCCCTATTTTAGCATGTCCTTTCTTTTTTTTCAAGTATTTTTTTGCTTTTTTTTATTTTTATTGTTATAATTTGTGAAGAATATAACAAAGGAGGAGATTTATATGTCAACACCACATAATGAAGCAAATTTAGAAGATATCGCAAAAACTGTTATCATGCCAGGTGACCCTTTGCGTGCTCAATATATTGCTGAAAATTTTTTAGAAAATGCTAAACTAGTCAATCAAGTTAGAGGAATGTATGCTTATACAGGTATTTATCAAGGAAAAGAACTAACCATTATGGCTTCTGGTATGGGAATGCCAAGTATGGGAATTTATAGTTATGAATTATATAAGTTTTATGGCGTAGAAAATATTATCCGTATTGGTTCTTGTGGAGGCTATCAACCTGAATTAAAACTGTTTGATATTGTATTGTCTGAAAAAGTTTTTAGTGAAAGTAATTTTGCTCTTACTTTGAATAATGATAACTGTCATATAGTAGAAGCAAGTCAAGAATTAAATTCTAAAATTAAGGATACTGCAAAAGAAACTGGAATTTCTTTTGTATCTGGAAATACAGTTTGTACTGATTGTTTCGACGTTTATATGACAGATGTTAACCAATTTTTAACTAGAATTCCTGAAGACTTTAATCCCGTTAGTGCTGAAATGGAGGCTTTTGCTTTATTTTATGTTGCTAAAGTTCTTCATAAAAATGCAGCTTGTTTGATGAGTGTTGTGGATTCTAAATATATTAAAGAGATTGCGACACCTGAAGAAAGACAAAATGGATTAAATACTATGATAAAATTAGCTTTGGACTCTACTTTAACTATTTGACATTTTATTTTACTTTATGTTATACTAGTTATTGATTACATAATGTTTATGTTTGCATAGAAAGGAGAATAGAAATGAAAAATGTTCGGATAATGACAATTGTTGTTAATGCTGACGACGAAAATGACATTACTATTATGTCAGACAATCTTGGTGGGTCTGCGACCTTCTGTGAAAATGAAGTACAATTTCTTCGAAAGGTTCTCAAAAATCGGGAAGAACATTCTAAAAAACTGGCTGCGGATTTTGGTAGTTCACCAAATTCATTCTTCTAAGTTTGTTTAACCACCAGTAGTCATTTCTAAATTTCTAAACTTCTAAAAGCAGGATTCATTTTTGGGAATCCTGCTTTCTTTTTGACATTATGTTACCATATGTGGTATAATAGAAGTAGCTTTATAAATAAATATTTTCGTAATGAAAGGAGTTTTAGAAATGGCAAACAACAATACACAGGTTATGACAATTATTAAAAATGCGGATGGTAGCTTTTCCATTATGCGGAATAATATAGCGGAATCTGATTCTACTCGCTTTCTTGGAGAAGCCTACAAAGCGGAAGCAAAAAAAGACCGTGAGGCATTAGAAAAATACAAGGCTGCTTGGTGTGGTACTACTAGCAGCAAAAGTTATGAAAACGCCACATGGGAATAAAAAATCATTTCTAAATTTCTAAAAACGGAGTTCATTTATAGGAACTCCGTTTTTCTTTTCTATTTTTTTATTGACAAAATTTTATATTTCATAATGCCTGCTGGTGCATTTACTTCAACCACATGATTTTTCTTAGCACCCAATAAAGCAGATCCTAGAGGTGACTCATTAGATATTTTATTTTCTGCTAAATTAACTTCAGTTGAACCAACTATTGTGTATTCAATTTTTTCATCAAATTCCATATCTAGTACTTTTACAATGTTTCCAACTTGAACGGTTTCTGTATCAATATCTTTTTCATCAATGATTTTAGCATGTCTTACTTTATTTTCTAATTCTGCTATTTTTACTTCATTTTCAGCTTGTGCTGTTTTTGCTTCATCGTATTCAGAGTTTTCAGATAAATCGCCAAATCCTAATGCTACTTTAATTCTATCTGCTATCTCTGCTCTTTTTTCTGTTCTTAGATAATTTAATTCTTTTTCTAAATTATCAAATCCTTCTTGTGTTAATATTACCTCTTTTTCTTCCATGGTAATTCTCCTTTCGATTTTGTTTTATTTTCTTTTATTTTATATACTTTTCAAAAATCTTTTACTATCTTACGGCAAAAAATGAAATTTGTCAAGCAAATCTCATTTTATTTTATATATTATGCGTAAATTTATTACATAAATTTGTTTTAGATGCGTCCCAAATTGCTCCAAAAGGAGCAAAAGGAAACGTCCCTAAATTAACTCTTTTGCTCCTTTTAGATAGTCTACTCCAGAAAAGATAGTGGCAATGGTTTGTACTAGCATCATGATGGTTACTATTGCATTTAAAATGAAGTCCCCTCCTTGTAGTGTGCCTGTAAAACATTCTCCAAAACTATGTAGGTCTACAAATGCTAAGATAATAGCTATCATTTGGGTTACTGTTTTTAGTTTTCCCCAATTAGAGGCTGGTATTACTTTTCCGCCTTTTTCTACTGCAATTAGTCGGTAACCAGATACTAAAAATTCTCTTGCTAATACGATAATTGGTATCCATGCTGGTAATTTTGCCATTTCTACTAACATAATCATGGCTGCTAATACTAAGATTTTATCGGCTAATGGGTCTAAGAATTTTCCAAAAGTGGTTACTTGATTGTTTTTTCTAGCTAAGTAACCATCTAATTTGTCTGTTATAGATGCTATCACAAATATTAAGTCTATTAGCCAATAGGTTACTGGTATTCCTAAGAATATTTCTTGTATTCCTAAAAAAGGTATGATTACCATGATTGGTACTAATATCATTCTAAATATGGTTAGTTTATTTGGTAAGTTCATTTTTGCTTATCCTTTCCTTTTCTTATTTTAACATTTCAATTGCTTTTTGTAATTGGGTATCGTCTTTTTCTTCAACTAGTAATACATTTTTAACGGTACCTGGTAATTCTACTTTTTCATCTGGCTCAATTCCAATTTTGTTGATTTCTGTTTTGTTAGGTGTTAAATATTTTTCTGATGTTATTTTTAGACCACTTCCATCTGGTAAGGTTAATAATTGTTGAATTACTCCTTTTCCATACGTTTTTGTTCCACAGGTTCTAGCTTTTCCTAAATCTTTTAGGGCTCCTGCTAATATTTCGGAAGAACTTGCTGTATTTTCATTGGTTAAAATAACGACTGGTAAATTAATAATTGGGTCATTTTCTGATTTTTTTACTTTTTCTTTATTGTTTTTATCTACTTCATATAATAAAACATCTTCTTTGTTTGCTATATAATCTGCTATTTCTAAGGCTTCATCCACAATCCCTCCTCCATTGTTTCTTAAATCAATGATTAAGGATTGAATTCCTTGTTTTTGTAATTCTTCATATTTTGCTTTAAAATCTTGCGCTGTTCCTTCGTCAAAAGAAGAAAATTCAATATATCCTATTTGCTTTGTTAGTACTTTTCCTTCTACTGGGTTTACTTTTATATTTTCTCTTTTTAGTTCAAATGATTTTGTTTCATTTTCTCTTAATACTTCAATTTTTACAGTGGTTCCTTCTTCCCCTTTTATTTTAGTAGATACAACTGACATGTCATCTCCTGTATAGGTAATACCATCCACTGTTAAGATTAAGTCTCCTGGTAAAATTCCAGCTTTTTCTGCTGGACTATTTTTTATAGGTGCTAATACTTGCACTTTATTATTATCCGTGTTTTTCACCATATAAATACCAATTCCAACAAAGTTTCCCATCGTATCTTCTAAATAGTCCTTCATATCTTCCTTTGATATATATTCCGTATATGGGTCATCTAATCCTTCTACATAACCTTTTATAGCACCTTCTTTTAATTTTTCCTCATCGATTTCTCCTAGAAAATATTGGTCTATTATTTTTTTATAGCGATTTAGTGTTGAAGTAATATCTGTATTAGATGCTTTGGTACTTAACATCGAATAATTGGTTTTGTCATTGATAAAATATTGATACATTCCTATTGATGTGCATAAAAATGTGATAAATGCTACTAATATTACTAACATTATAATCTTATAGACTTTAAATCTTTTCTTTTCTTCCATTTTTCCATTCCTTCCTTGGGTATAACCACAATGGGCGGAAATTTCCGCCCTTCTTTTCTTTTTATTATATGTCATTTTTTAGAAATAATTACGTGGGTCAACTCTACAAGAATTATAATTATATGGTGCTACTCTTACTTCAAAGTGTAAATGCGCTCCAAAAGATTTTCCTGTATTTCCAGATTTCATAATCATTTGTCCTCTTGACACAGTTTGTCCAGGTGATACACAAATTGAACCACTTGTACCATGTGCATACCAGCTTTGTAATCCGCCTGCATGTTGAATTACTACATGTGTTCCATAACTATAAGTTAGGTTTGCTGTTGTAATAACAACGCCATCTGCTGCTGAATAAACTGGTGTTCCTTCTGGTACGCCATAATCTAAAGCACCATGATAACTTCCATTAGAATAATACATGGTAGCTGTAATCGGCCCTGAACTTACTGGTCTTTGAAGTATTCCTTTTCCTCCACCATTGTAGCTTCCTCCGCCACTGCTATTATTACTACCAGAACTTGAATTTCCATTGTTTTTATTATTTAGCGCTGCAATTTGTGCTGCATATCTTGCTTGTGCAGCTTTGATTTCTTTTTCGATTTGACTACTTGCTGAACGAAGTTCATCAATTTGTTCTTGAATTTGTTTTTCATCTTGTGATAGTTTTGCAACTTGTTGATTTTTTTCTTTTTTAGCGGTTTGTAATTGTGTAGATATGCTTTGTTTACTTGCTTTCGATGTTGCTAGTTCTTTTTTACTATCTTCTAATGTTTTTTTAGCTTCTTCTATTTGTTCTTTTTGTTTTTGAATTTTTTCTAATAGTTCTGTATCACTTGTTGCTACTTCTGTTACTAAAAAATAGTTAGAAATTAAATCTGTAATGCTATCAGAAGATAATAAGAAATCTAAGTAAGAAGTTTCTCCTGCTTCATAGGTAGCTACTAATCTTTTGTTTAATAAATCCTCTTGTTTGCTGTAATCTTCTTCTGCTTCTTTCAACTTTTTTTCTGCTTCTTCAATTTTCGTATTCATTTCAGAAATTTTACCATCTAATTCATCGATTTGAGATTGATAATCACTAATTTGTGTTGATATTTCTTCTACTTGTTTTACAGTTTCTGACTTTTGGGCTTGCACCTCTTTTAAGTCTTCTTCTGCTTCTTTTTTATCCTTGTTAATTTCGTTTTGCTGATTTTTTAACTTATTTTCTTCTGAATTAGCTGCAAATATTACACTACCTTGTAATAGAAATATTGCAATCATTAATACTCCGATAATTTTAATACTTAATCTTTTCATAAGTTCCTCCTATTTTAATTGGTTGTGTTCTCCGTTGTTTGATTTTGTGTGGTTGGTACCATACCATTTGTAATATATGGTATAGGATCTGTTACCACTCCATTTAATCTTACTTCAAAATGGGCATGTGGTCCTGTTGAATATCCAGTTGAACCCACTTTTAGTACCACGGTTTCTCCTCTTTTTACGGTTTCTCCTACTTGTACCATAATTTCTGAGCCATGAGCATATAAGGTGGATACTCCTCCTCCATGGTCGATAATTACCATGTTTCCATAGGCTCCATTATACCCTGCTTTTATAACAATTCCGTCATTAGCAGCAACAAAGTTTGCTCCCATTGGAGCGCTTACATCTACTCCTGTATGTAATTTATATACTCCTGTGATAGGATGTGTTCTCATTCCATATTTGGATGTAATTCTGGTATATCCTGGAATTGGCCATGCCAACTCTCCTCCTATATATTTTGTGTCAATTCCTTCTAAAGCAAGTGCTAGTATTTCTTTGTTTACTTCTTCAAATTGTCGATTATATTCGTCAATTTTAGTTTGAATTTCTTGCTCTTGTTCTGATAGTTTAGCAATGTAATTTTCTCGCATACTTTTTGTGTTTTCTAATATCTTTGCTGTTTTGGTTTGATTTTGTTTTATGGTTGCATATTGTTCTTTTTGGGCATCTAATTTCTTTTTGTCTAGTTCTATTTCATCTTTTCCAGCTTTCATATCATCTAATAGTTCTGTATCATAATTAGCTAATTCTGTGATTAGGAAATAATTGGATAAGAAATCACTCACACTTCTAGAGCTTAATATAACATCTAGGTATTGTGTATCACTAGTTTCATACATTGTCACTAGTCGTACTTCCAATATTTCTTTTTGCTTTTGGTATCTTTCTTCTGCTTTTTTTAGCTTTTCTTCTACTTTGTCTATCGAACTTTGTAATTCTGTTATTTTCGTATTTAGTTCGTCTAATTCTGTTTGAGAATTAGCAATTCTTTCATCTAGTTTTTGCACTTGTTTTAAATTTTCAGTTAAATCTTCTTGAACGCCTTCTAATTCCCCTGTTGCTTCATTGATTTGATTTTTCAATTCTTCTTGCTTAGTTTGTAAGTCTGTCATTTCTTCTGCTTGCACATAAGAGATGATGCTAAAACTACAAATTAGGAAAGCTAAAACAACACATAAAATTTTACGCATGTTTTCTTCTCCTTTATACTTTTAAATATTTTCTCATAGAGATAACACTTCCGGATAGCTCCTATTCCAATTCCTAGTAGCATATAAACAAATATGATAGAATTAAACATATCGCCAAATGTTACTAAACTCATATTAATAACTTGCATAAATTGGGAGTTTACCATTTGCTCCGCAATAAAGCTATAGGCAATTCCTACTAATGCAATGGAAATGGCACTAGCTACTACTCCTATTATCATACCTTCTACAATAAATGGCCACCTGATAAATCCATTGGTTGCTCCTACGTATTTCATAATTGAAATTTCTTTTCTTCTTGCATGAACTGTAAGTTTTATGGTATTAGCTATGATAAATACAGAGATAACTACTAATAAAATTAAAATAACTCCTGTTACGATTTTAATTCCATTTGCTAGATTAATTAAAGTTGTTACTGTTTCGTCTTTACTGGTTATTTTTTTGATGCTGTCAAATGTTAATATTTGGTCTTGTACTTCTTTACTTTTACTTAAATCTGTTAGTGTTACTACATAAGAAGCTGGAAATATGTTATTTTCTTCGTAACCTTCTAGCAAGTCTTTTTTGTCACCAAATTTTTCCTTCATTTGATTTAGGGCATCGTCTTTTGATACATAATCTGTTGTACTTACCCCATCTAATGCTCTTAGTTTTTCACCAATTTCGTCTATTTTTTCTTGTGTTGCATCATTATTAATAAATACTTGTATTCCTTGTGCTGATTCTACTTCTGCTACAAAGTGATTTATGTTTTCTGTTAGAATTAGAAAAATCCCAAAAATTATCATAGTAGCACACATAATCATTAAGGATGCTCCTGTTGATTTTTTATTTTTGAATACGTTTCCAAATCCTTCTCCTATTAAATATCCAAATCTGTTATATTTCACAATCATAC
>CANEEJ010000028.1 GCA_947426525.1 uncultured Clostridium sp.
ATGACATGGCAGGAAATTGTGGAGAATGGACAACAGAGACTAGCAGTTACGTCTCCAGTTATACTCCTAATGACCGTCCGTGTGTGTACAGAGCAGGCAGTTACGACCGCGGCGAATATACGAGCGACCGCGGCGAACTCGATACGTCATACCGTCGTGGCGACTTTGCTTTTCGTCCCTTACTTTATTTGAATGAAATCTAGTGAAAAAAGAATGATAATAAATAGAAAAGCCAAAAAATAAAAAAGAAAGGCGTGATAACATGAAAGTAATATTACAAGCAGACGTAAAAGGAGTAGGAAAAAAAGACCAAGTCATAAACGCATCTG
Organism: uncultured Clostridium sp.; assembly: GCA_947426525.1. Classification (GTDB taxonomy): domain Bacteria; phylum Bacillota; class Clostridia; order TANB77; family CAG-508; genus CAG-269. The sequence goes on from CANEEJ010000028.1 coordinate 330, forward strand.
ATGGATATGCTAGAAACTTCTTACTACCAAAAAACTTAGCGGTAGAAGCTAACAATGACAACATGGCAAAACTAAAAGCAAGGCAAAACTCTGCCAAATTCCAAAAAGACCAAGAAAGAGAAGAAGCAACAAAAATAGCAGATAAACTAGGAAAAATATCTTTAAAAATAAAGGTAAAAGCAGGAGAAAACGGAAAAATCTTTGGAGGAGTATCAACCAAAGAAATTGTGCAAGAATTAGAAAAACAATACAAAATTAAAGTAGATAAAAAGAAAGTAGATTTAAAAGAAACCATCAAAACATTAGGAATGCAGACAGTTGAAATAAAGCTGTTTGAAGGTGTTATTGGAAAACTAAAAGTAGATGTAATAGCAGAATAAATTGCCAAGAGGGAGGAAGAAATGGAACTAGGAAAAGTACCACCACATGATTTAGAAGCAGAACAAGCAATTATTGGAAGTATGTTGACAGATAAAGATGCTGTTATTTCTAGTGTAGAAGTTTTAAAAGAAGAAGACTTTTATCGCGAAGATAACCGAGCAATTTATAGAGCTATCTTAAATTTATATAATCGAGCAGAACCAATTGATATTATTACCGTAAAAGCAGAATTGGAAGCTATGGGAAAATTTGAGCAAGTAGGAGGACTAGAATATTTGGCAGAATTACCAGAAAAAGTACCTACTACAGCAAATGCTTCTAAATATATAAAAATAGTAGAAGAAAAGTCTGTATTAAGAAATCTAATTAAAACAGCCAATGAAATTATAGAATTAGGATATGACCCAACCGAAGAAGTAGAAAACATCATGGAAGGGGCAGAAAAGAAAATCTTTAATATCATGCAAAATAAAAATCAAAAAGGTTATACACCAATCAAAGATGTGTTAGTAGAAAGTTTTACACAATTAGAAGAATTATACAATCGAAAACAACATATTACAGGTGTGCCAACAGGATTTACAGAATTAGATTATAAAACAGCAGGATTTCATGGTTCTGAATTAATTCTAATTGCAGCAAGACCAGCTATGGGAAAATCAGCATTTGCTTTAAACATAGCCACTAATGCAGCATTAAAAGCTAATGTACCAGTTGCTATTTTCAGCTTAGAAATGTCAAAAGAGCAAATGGTAAACAGAATTTTATGTAGTGAAGCGATGGTAGATAGCAATAAAGTAAGAACAGGAAAGCTGGAAGAAGATGATTGGACGAAACTTGCTGGAGCAATTGGACCATTATCAGAAGCAGAAATATATATTGATGATACACCAGGTATTTCTGTTATGGAGATAAGAGCAAAATGCAGAAAACTGAAATTAGAAAAAGGGTTAGGAATGGTTGTAATCGACTATTTACAATTAGTACAAGGAAGCAATAAAAGAAATGGAAGCCGTGAACAAGAAATATCAGAAATCAGTCGTTCTTTAAAAATATTAGCAAAAGAAATAGGAGTACCAGTTATAGCATTATCTCAGTTATCCAGAGCAGTAGAGCAAAGACCAGACCATAGACCAATGCTATCTGACTTACGTGAATCTGGAGCAATTGAGCAAGACGCTGATATTGTAATGTTCTTGTATCGAGATGACTATTATAACCAAGACAGTGAGAAAAAAGACATAGCAGAAGTCATTATGGCAAAACACAGAGGAGGTTCAACAGGAACAGTAGAACTATTGTGGCTAGGAAGTTACACAAAGTTTGTCAATTTAGAAAGGCGATTTGACGATTAATTGCCAAAAGGGACAGTCCTTTTTGGCAATTTTTGCAAATAAAGAGGATGAATTAATAAAAATATGTTTTTATATGGGGGAAAACATATTTTTTTCATATCAACGTATATTAGTTAAAGTATGAAAGGTGATAAAGTGTATAATTTAGAAAAGAAAATTTTAAAAACGATTGAAAAATATGAATTAATCAAAGATGGGGACAAGATAGTATTAGGCGTTTCTGGAGGACCTGACTCGATGTGTATGTTAAATGCAATTGAGGAATTAAAAAATTGCCAAAAAGGACCGTCCCTAATGGCAAAAATTGTGGTAGCTCATGTAAATCATATGATTCGACAAGAAGCGGATGAAGATGAAAGATATGTAAAAGCTTATTGTGAAAAAAAAGGAATTGAATTTTACACAAAAAGTATAGATGTTGAAAAATTGGCTCATACTAATAAAATAGGAATAGAAGAAGCAGGAAGGATGGCAAGATATCAATTTTTTAATGAGGTTGTAAAACAAACAGGAGCTAATAAAATTGCAGTGGCACATAATAGAAATGATAAGATAGAAACTATTTTGCTACATACGCTAAGAGGTAGCGGAATGGAAGGTTTGATAGGAATTGAACCCAAAAGAGGAAATATTATAAGACCATTGATTGAATGTGAAAGAGCAGAGATTGAAGCTTATTGTGAAGAGAACCAATTGCATCCAAGGATTGATAAAACAAATTTTGAGAATGTTTATAATCGAAATAAAATTAGAAATGTTGCTATTCCGTATATTCAAAAGGAACTTAATCCTAATATTATAACGGCTTTGGAACGATTATCTCAAATTGTAGAAGCAGAGAATGCCTTTATGGAAAAACAAACAGAAAAAGTTTTTCAAGACTTAGTGCTACAAGAGAAAGAAAAAGAAGTTGTAATAGATTTAAAGACTTTTAATTTGCAAGAAACAGTAATAAAAACGAGAATGATACGATATATTATAAAAAGGTTATTTGGGACAACAGCAAGTATTGAAAAAATACATATAGATGATATTGTAAAACTATGTGCCAATAATGTTGGTAATAAATATCTAACACCTAATAAAAATTGTAAGGTTTTAATAAAAAATCATAAAGTTTACTTCCAAAGATTGTCTTAAGAGGAAACCTTAGAATGCAAATTTTTTAAAAGTAAATCGACAAAAAAAGGTAAGTTTCCGTAAGAAATGCTTGTAACAAGCGAATTTGTAATAAAAAAGACATATAAAAAACTATTGAAAAACAAAAACTTATATGTTATAAAATCAATATAAAAAAGGAAACCAAACATAAGGAGGAATTATTTTGAAAAACGGAATTAAAACATTAGCTATGTGGCTAATCATAGGAGTCATCTTTATTGTTGTACTATCATCTATTGTTGAAAACAGTGAATCAAAATTGAAATATTCAGAATTAATTTCTAATATTAATAGTAGTAAAGTAGAAGCAATCCAAATTGAAGCAGATGGAAAAACGGCAACTGTTACTTTAAAAGATGATAAAATTAAAAAAGAAGTAAATATACCAGATATGGAAAGTTTTATGAGCTATTCAGAAGATTTCTTAAAAGATGGAGCATTTACCTTAGAGGAAAAATCACAATCCATTTTTGTTACTGTAATTAGTTTACTTACTCCATTTGGTTTATTAATTATATTCTTTATTTTCTGGTTCTTTATGATGGGCGGAGTTGGCCAAGGTGGAGCTGGAAATAAAACAATGACATTTGGAAAAAGTAAAGCAAGAATGATGACACCAGCTGAGAAAAATAAAATTACATTTGAAGATGTAGCAGGTGTAGATGAAGAAAAAGAAGAATTAGAAGAAATTGTACAATTCTTAAAAAATCCAAAGAAATTTACCGACATGGGAGCAAGAATTCCAAAAGGTGTTTTATTAGTAGGGCAACCAGGAACAGGTAAAACTTTATTAGCAAAAGCAGTAGCAGGAGAAGCAGGTGTTCCATTCTTTATTATTAGTGGTTCAGACTTCGTAGAAATGTTTGTTGGTGTAGGTGCTTCTAGGGTTAGAGACTTATTTGACCAAGCAAAGAAAAATGCACCATGTATTATTTTCATTGACGAAATTGATGCTGTTGGACGTCAAAGAGGTGCAGGTCTTGGTGGAGGACATGATGAAAGAGAACAAACCTTAAATCAATTACTAGTAGAAATGGACGGATTTGCAGAAAACGAAGGAGTTATTGTATTAGCAGCAACCAATAGACCAGATGTATTAGATAAAGCGTTATTAAGAGCAGGAAGATTTGATAGACAAATAGTAGTAGGATTACCAGATGTAAAAGCAAGAGAACAAATTTTAGAAGTACATTCAAGAAAGAAACATTTATCTGATGATGTAGATTTGAAAGTAGTTGCTAAAAATACATCTGGATTTGCAGGAGCAGACTTAGAAAATGTTTTAAATGAAGCAGCTTTATTGGCAGCAAGAAGAAACATGACAGAAATTGGAATGAAAGAAATAGAAGATGCTATGGTTAAGGTAACCATGGGACCTGAAAAGAAGACAAAAGTAAGAAGTGAAAAAGAAAACAAATTAGTAGCTTATCATGAAGCTGGTCATGCAGTTGTAAGTCATTACTTAGAAACGCAAGATCCAGTTCATCAAATATCAATTGTACCAAGAGGAATGGCAGGAGGATACACAATGTATCGTCCAACAGAAGATAAATCATTCATGTCAAAAACAGAAATGGAAGAAAACATTGTGTCACTTCTAGGAGGAAGAGTAGCAGAAGCTTTGATTTTAAATGATATTTCAACAGGAGCAAGCAATGACATTGAAAGAGCAACAAAAATTGCAAGAAGTATGGTAACCAAATACGGAATGAGCGAAAGAATTGGTGCTATTATGTTAGGAGGAAATCAAGAAGAAGTATTCTTAGGAAGAGACCTAGCACAAAGTAAAGAATATTCAGAAGAAACAGCAGCTATTATCGATGAAGAAACAAAAAGAATAGTAGACACTGGATATAACAGAGCAAAACAAATTTTATCAGACAATATCGATAAATTACACCAAGTAGCAGGCATCTTGCTAGAAAAAGAAAAAATCGAAGCTGACGAATTTGAAGCAATTTTCGGAGAATGAGACGGTGGGGACAGACCTCAAGTGTCTCAAAAAAGTAGCAATTTTATATTGCTATTTTTTTTCTTTTAGTATAAAATAAAATTGCCAAAGAAGAAAGGAAAAGATGGTGTAAACGTATGAAAAATTATTATGAAATACTTGAAGTAAATCCAAAAGCTTCAAAAGAAATTATAGAAAAAGCTTATCATGTATTAAGCAAAAAATATCATCCAGATTTATATATAGGAGAGAAACAGATTTATGCGGAAAAAAGGCTAAGAGAAATTAATGAAGCTTATCATGTATTAGCAGACCAGTTTTTAAGAGAACAATATGATAGTGAAATAAAGAAACAAGAATTGTTAGAGCGAGAAGGATTTTACGGTCAGTCTGCACAAGCTAAGAAGGAAAGAGTAGAAAAGGTTGTAACGAAAAGGGAAGAGCCATTAGAACAAACTAAGAAAAAACAAAAAGTAGGTACTTTAGCATCTATTATGGAATTGACAAAAGAATTAGTTCAAGATTTAACAAAACCTAGAGAAAAAGTAAAGCGTTCACAAGAGATGAGACAGAAGGATTTATTAGCAGTTGGACTTACTGTAATAGTAGTAATTTTAATAGGAGTTATTTTATGGTTTATTCCGTTTACAAATGGATGGATGAGAGAATTATTATTTGAAAATCCACTATTTAATTGGATAGGAAGATTATTTTCATAGAAAAGAGTGATTTAGAAATGCATTATGCAGATATAAAAAAAGCAGATATAGCAAATGGGCTAGGAGTTAGAGTTTCTGTATTTGTAAGTGGATGTACGCATCATTGTAAGAATTGTTTTAATAGTGAAGCATGGGACTTTAACTATGGAAAGGAATTTACAGAAGAAGAGATTGATAAAGTAATGAAAGAATTAGATCACCCTTATGTATCAGGACTATCATTATTAGGAGGAGAACCATTAGAACATAGTAATCAAAAAGGACTCTTACCATTACTTAGAAAAGTAAAGGAAAAATTTCCAGAAAAAAACGTATGGTGTTATACAGGGTATACTTTTGATGAAGATGTCACAGAGAAGATGTGTAAACAATGGGAAGAAACACCAGAACTTCTTTCTTATCTAGATGTCATAGTAGACGGGAAATTTGAAGAAGAGAAAAAAGATATTAAATTACGTTTTAGAGGATCTAGTAATCAAAGAATTATCGATGTCAAAAAATCACTAAAAGAGAAGAAACCCGTATTATTTGAATTCTAACTATTGACAAGTGTTATGCTTTCATGTATAATAATAACGTTAAAAGGGTTATCCCACATACAGTTTCGTATGGACCGGAAGGAGGGGAATATAAATGTCAGAGATCAAAGTTAATAATGGTAATATAGAAGATGCTTTAAAAAGGTTTAAAAGACAATGTGCAAGAAATGGAGTACTTCAAGAAGTACGTAAAAGAGAACATTATGAAAAACCTAGTGTAAAGAGAAAGAAAAAATCAGAGGCAGCAAGAAAAAGAAAATTTTAGAAAAAGTTGGATTGGAAGTTGAGGGTGTGATAAACACGCTTAAAACTTCCAATTTTTGTTATCGTGATTTTTGGGACGGTGTTTTTTGGGACGGGGTCAAAAAACATCGCTAAATAATGAAAAGTATATTAATAAAATGTTTAAATAAGCAAACGATGTTTTTTGACCCCGTCCCAAAAAACACCGTTTTAAAAAAGTATAATTCAACAAAAATGTAGTATACTAAATCAAAGGAGGAGAAGAAATGGAATACCAACAAACAGAATTAAAAAAGGGAATTAAACTTCATACAATTAACACAGATAAATTTAAAACAAATTTAATTGCTGTTTTCTTGACAACGAAGTTAACAAGAGAAAATGTAACGAAAAATGCAGTTATATCAGCGCTTTTAAGAAGAGGGTCTAAAACTATGCCCTCACAAGAGGAAATTAGTAAGCAAATGGAAGATTTGTATGGAGCTAGTTTTGATTGTGGACTAGATAAAACAGGAGATAATCAAGTTTTAAAATTTTATTTGGAAAGTGTAAATGATAACTTTTTACCACAAAAAGGGGAAGATATGTTGAAAACTTCTTTAGAAAAGTTATTAGAGATTGTATTTAATCCGTATATTGAAAATGATAGTTTTAAACCAGAATATGTTGAACAAGAAAAAAACAATATTAAACAACGAATTGAAGGCAAAATTGATAATAAAGCTAGATATGCTCTAGACCGTTGTATAGAAGAGATGTATCAAGAAGAACCATTTGGATTATATCGATTTGGCTATATAGAAGATTTAGAAAAAATGAATGGAAAGGGTTTATATGAATATTATAAACAGTTGATTGCTTCTTGCAAAATTGACATTTTTGTGTCTGGAAACAGAAATGATGCTATTAATGAAATAGTAGCTACCAATGAAAATTTACAAAAATTAGAAGAAAGAGAACCAGATTATATACCACCAAAAGCCTTGAATAAAGAGCTTCCAGAGAAAGAAAACATCGTAACAGAGTCAATGGAAGTAACCCAGGGAAAATTAATATTAGGATTAAATGTAAGTTTAGCGGAAGAAAACCTAAGATATAACACTTTGATATACAATAGCATTTTAGGTGGAAGTGCGAACTCTAAAATGTTTCAAAATGTCAGAGAAAAGGCACATTTAGCGTATGTGGCAAGTTCTAGTTACTTACGATTTAAAAATAATATTTTTGTTAATTGTGGTATCGAAATTGGAAACTATGAAAAAGCATTAGAACTGATTAAACAACAAATAGAAGATATGAAAAAAGGCGACTTTACAGAAGAAGATATTGAAAATGCCAAAAAGGGTATTATAGCTACTATCAAAACGATTGATGATGAGCAAGACACAGGAATTACGTATTATTTTGGGCAAGAATTATCAGGAAGTGATATTTCTATTGAAGAATATCAAAAGAAAATTGAGGATGTTAAGAAGGAAGATGTTGTAAACATTGCAAAAAATGTAGCAATTCATACCATTTACTTCTTAAAAGATTAATCGATTTATATGTTGAGGGTGCTATTAAAAAGGAGGGAAAAAAGTGCAGAATATTGAAAATTCAAAAGTAAAAGAAAAAGTATATATTGAAAAATTGGAAAATGGTTTAACTGTTATGATAATTCCCAAAAAGGGAATTCAGAAAAAATACATGATATGGGGAACTAACTATGGTTCTAATGAAAGCAGTTTTGTTGTACCAGGAGAAGAACAGATTACAACTGTTCCAAATGGGGTAGCTCATTTTTTAGAGCATAAATTATTCGAACAGGAAAATGGAACCAATAGCTTAGATGTTTTAACAGCATTAGGTGTAGAAGCTAATGCTTATACTACAAATGATCATACAGCTTATTTATTTGAATGTACAGATAACTTTTATGAAGCTATGGACGAATTGATGGACTATGTACAACATCCTTATTTTACAGATGAAAATGTCGAAAAAGAAAAAGGAATTATTGGGCAAGAAATTATGATGTATGATGATTATCCAGACTGGAGAGTATACTTAAATGCTATGAAAGCAATGTATCACAATAATCCAGTTAAGATTGACATTGTAGGAACGATTGAAACGATTAGCAAAATTGATAAAGAAATTCTATATAAATGTTATAACACATTTTATAATCCATCTAATATGACAATGGTATTATGTGGAGACTTTGAGCCAGAAGCTATATTAGAAGAAGTGAAAAAAAGATTAATTGATACAAAACCAAGTGGAGAAATTAAAAGAATTTATCCAGAAGAACCAGAGGAAATCGTACAAGAAAAAACTGAGCAAAAATTAGAAGTTAGTCAACCGTTATATGCTATTGGTATTAAAGATAATGGGAAAACTGATGTAAAAAAACATATTGCAATCGAAATTTTATTAAATTTAATCATTGGTAGAAGTTCTAACTTATACAAAAAATTATATAATGAAGGAATGATTTATGCACAGCCTAGTTTGGACTATGAGTTTACAAAAATATATTCTCATGTTTTAATTACAGGACAATCCAATGAGCCAGAAAAAGTATATGAGAATTTTAAAGAAGAAGTAAGAAGATTAAAAGCAGAAGGAATTAAGGTAGAAGATTTTGAACGAATGAAAAAAATGATATATGGTGGATATGTCAAAGAATACAATGATGTGACAGATATTGCTAGAATGTTCCTAGCAGATTCCTTTAAAGGCATCAATAGTTTTGACTATTTAGAAGAAATAAAGGGAATTACTGTAGAATATTTGGAACAAATCTTAAAAGATGTCTTCCAAGAAGAAAAAATGATAATTTCAATTGTTAAAAATTAGAAAAAAATAATGTAAAAAAAACGGCATTTTAAATAGAAAAATAAAGATGCCGTTTTCTTATGTCTAAAAGTGTCGAAAAAGTTAAAAAAAGCACGTACGAAAGTTGGCAAAAAGCCTTGAAAATACTTGACTTAGGAGATATGTTGTGGTAATTTATAATTATACCAAGGATAAAAAATGAAAAAGGAGAAAAAAATATGTTAAATGATGAAATTTGTAAATTAAGAGATAAATTAAATAAAAGTATTGAACAAGGGGATGATTATAGCATTACCTATCAACTAAGTGTTGAATTAGATGAATTGATTGCTAAATACTATAAAGAGTTAAAAGAAAATAAAAAATAAAGCCAGTGCAAAATGCACTGGCTTTTGTGGAAAAAAGAATGTTTTATAAAACTTGCATTTTTCCAGCATTTATTATATAATAATAAGCCGTATAAAGGAGAAAAAACGATGCAAGTAAACCATAAAATATTAGAAAACCTATGCAAAGATGCAGGAGAAAAAAGAGTACAAAAAGCAAGAGTATATAAAAGTTTACGGAAGAGTAGAAATCATCAATACCGAATACCAAAATAGCAAAAACTTTGAAATAAGCAGTATTGTAGTAGGAAGTGAACCATATCGAACCTATGTATCAATCCGAGATGGAGAAGTCGAAGATATTACATGTAATTGTCAAGATTATTATAATCATTATGGCGTATGTAAGCATACTTTAGCTTCTGTCATGGTATTTGCAGAGGAAACGAAACAACAAGAAAAAGAAGAAGTTCGGCGTAACGAATAATCTTACTAACAATTATAGAAACTTCAAACAAATCGTAAACACTTTTTATAATGAAGAAATTGAGCAAATAGACCAAGAGGAAGAAGTGGCATTAAAAAATAAAGGAACCATACAATTAGAGCCAAAAGTTATCTATGATAAATTTTCAGGAGACATGAAAGTTGAATTCAAAATAGGAAACAAAAAAATGTATAAAATAAAAGATTTATCTGAATTTTATACAAGAATGTTGGAAAAAGAATTTTATAAATATGGAGAAAAATTGCAATTTATTCATACAAGAGAAATGTTTAAAGAAGAAAGCAAGCCATTGCTAGACTTTATTTTACGATATGCAGAAATTATAAAATATGCTAATTCTAACTCCAACAGTAATTATCGATACTATGGAAAAGCTTTAAGTGAAACAAGTATTCTTTTAGGGAATAGTGGAATTGATGACTTGTTTGATGTATTAAAGGGAAAGAAGATAGCCTTTCAAAGAGATTACCACACAGAAGAAATTGAATTAACAGAAGAACAACCAAAAATTGAATTCAAGTTAAAGAAAATCAACGAAGAACAATATGTTATTACACCTAATATTGAAATTTTTAATGTAACGATTCTAAAAGGAAAAAGTTATAAATATGTTTTAGCCAATCAAAAGATGTATCGTTGTAGTAAAGAATTTGAAAAAAGCAATTTGAAATTATTAGAGTTATTTAGACAAAACTATATGACAGAAGTGCTATTAGGAAAAGAACAGTTAGGCGATTTGTTTTCCATTGTTATTCCAAAAGCAAAAGAAGCCATTACATTTGAAAACATGACAGAAGAAGAGATGGAGCCATATAAACCAAAGGAGTTATTGGTAAAAGTATTTCTAGATTTTGACAAAAATGACTTTTTAACAGCAGAAGTGAAATTTGCTTATGAAGAAAATGAATTCAATCCATTAAACGAAAAAATAAAGCTAGATTTTCCAAGAAATAAGATACAGGAAACAAAAGCTTTAAACCTATTTCGAAAAACTGGTTTTATGTTTGATAGCAGGAATTTACGATTTATTTTGCCAGATAATGATAAAATTTATGAATTCCTAACAGAAGATATAAATTACTATATGCAAAAATTTGATGTATTGGCAACAGAGCGCTTCAAAACCAAGCAAATTAGACATCCTAAAATCGGAAACCTAGGAATAAAAGTAGAAAATAATTTATTATCTATTGATTTAAAAAATATGGAAATTGATAGTAAAGAGTTACAAGAAATTATGGCAAAATATGAGCTAAAGAAAAAATATCATAGGTTAAAAGATGGAAGCTTTATCGACTTAGAAGAAAATAAAGAAATTGATTTTTTGAATAAATTGGTAACTGGTATGGATATTGATTATAAAGAACTAGAAAGTGGAGAAGTACGATTACCTGTTAATCGAAGCTTATACTTAAACCAATTATTAAAAGGAATAAAAGGAACCGAGATTGTAAAAAACACAGAATTCAAGAAAATTGTAAATGAATTAAATAAGGAACAATTAGAAGAGGAAATTAAAGTACCAGAAAACTTAGAAAAAGTTTTAAGATATTATCAAAAAACAGGATTTAAGTGGCTAAAAATTTTGGACAGTTATCATTTTGGTGGTATTTTAGCAGATGACATGGGACTTGGAAAAACAGTACAGATGTTATCTGTTATTGTAGATTATGTCCAAAATGAAAAAGATAAGGAAGAAGATGCTATTCCTGGACAAGAGCAATTTGTACATCATTGTGCTAAAAGAGCAAGTTTAGTTGTATCACCAAGTTCTTTAACGTTGAATTGGCAAAACGAAGCAAAAAAATTTGCGCAAGGATTAAAAACTTTAGTCATAAGAGGAACGTTACAAGAAAGAAAAAGGCAAATCGAAGAAATGGATAACTATGACTTAGTTATTACTTCTTATGATTTGTTAAAAAGAGATATTGAATGGTACGAAAAAAAGGATTATCAATTTCGCTATATCATAGCAGATGAAGCGCAATATTTAAAAAATAGCAATACACAGAATGCCAAATCGATTAAGAAAATAAAAGCAGACACAAGATATGCTTTAACAGGAACCCCAATTGAAAATTCTTTGGCAGAATTATGGTCTATATTCGATTTCATTATGCCAGGTTATTTGTTTAACTATCGAACTTTTAAAAGCATGTATGAAACGCCAATTGTAAAAGAAGAAAACCAAGAAGTAATGGCAAAATTAAGAATGCTAATTGAACCATTTATTTTAAGGAGAAATAAAAAAGAAGTATTAACAGAATTACCAGATAAGACCATTACTGTATTAAACAATGAAATGGGAGAAGAGCAAAAAAATATTTATTTGAGTTATTTAGCCCAAGCAAAACAAGAATTAGCAGAAGAAATCAACTTAAATGGGTATGAAAAAAGCCAAATGCAAATTTTAGCAGCACTAACAAGATTAAGGCAGATTTGCTGTCATCCAAGTTTATTTATGGAAAATTATCAAGCAGGAAGTAGTAAACTAGAACAATGTATGGAAATAGTACAAGAAGCAGCCAATGGAGGGCATAAAATATTACTATTTTCTGGTTATACATCTATGTTTGAAATGATAGAAAAGGAATTAAAACAAAAACAAATTCAATATTTTAAATTAACAGGAAGTACAAAAGTAGAAGAAAGAATTAAATTAGTAGATGAATTTAATGAAAATACAGAAATAAAAGTATTTCTAATTTCATTAAAAGCAGGAGGAACTGGATTAAACTTAACAGGAGCAGACATGGTAATACATTACGACCCTTGGTGGAACCTATCCACAGAAAATCAAGCAACTGATAGAGCTTATCGAATTGGACAAAAAAATAATGTGCAAGTGTATAAATTAATTACCAAAAACTCAATCGAAGAAAAGATTTATGAATTGCAACAAAAAAAGGCAGAACTAGTAGATAATATGTTGAGTACAAAAACATCATTTATCAATAAAATGTCAAAAGAAGAAATCATGAACTTATTTGCATGAAAATGAGACGGTGGGGACAGGTCTAAAGTGTCTCATTTTATTATATAAATTTTATTGTTATTGTACGGAAAAAATGAGACACTTTAGACCTGTCCCCACCGTCTCATTCGTTGCAAAGTTTTTTAACATGTGTTATAATAAATAAAATTCCGTAAGGAATGAAAAGCAACTAAAAACATCCTGAACTTATTAGAAGAGGAGGAAGACATTATGAAACATGTAAAGACATTGAACACACAGACATTAAGCAGCACCGTACATAAGGGAGGATGCGGCGAGTGCCAGACATCGTGCCAGTCGGCATGTAAAACATCTTGCACAGTCGGAAATCAGACCTGTGAGAAAGAACGTGAAAGAGGATAGGTCTGGAAAAAAGCGAGTAAGAGAAATTCTTACTCGCTTATAAAAATAAAAAAATTGCCAAAAAGGACCGTCCCTAATGGCAAGAAAGAGAGTAGGAATGAAAGATTATATAACGGTAATTGGAGGAGGTTTAGCAGGATGTGAAGCAGCTTATCAAATTGCCAAACAAAAAATAAAAGTAAGATTATATGAAATGAAACCACAAAAATATACGCCAGCACATAGTAATGAAAATTTAGCAGAAGTAGTATGTAGTAATTCTTTTAAATCTAATTTATTAACAAATGCATGTGGTTTGTTAAAAGAGGAGTTAAGGAGATTAGATTCACTATTGATTCGTATAGCAGATGAAACAAAAGTGCCAGCAGGCCAAGCCTTAGCAGTAGACAGAGGAAGTTTTGCTGAAAGGGTAACAGAAGAAATTAGAAAAAATTCATATATTGAAGTAATAAATGAGGAAGTAACTAATATTAAGCAAATGTTACAAGGAGGAATTGTTATTGTAGCAACAGGACCATTAACAGCAGATGGGCTAGCTAAGCAAATCCAAGAACTAACAGGACAAGATAAATTATATTTTTATGATGCAGCAGCACCAATTATTCAAAAAGATAGTATCAATTTTGATATTGCTTTTTATGGTGACCGTTATAGTCAGGAAAAAAAGAAAGAAGAGACAGAGGCACAATGGAAAAAGAGACTAGCAAAACAAGAAAGAGAAGAACAAAGCTATATTAATCTTCCTATGACAAAAGAAGAATATGAAGCATTTTGGAAAGAGCTAGTTGAAGCAGAAGTGGTAACCTTACATGAATTTGAAAAAAGAGAAATCTTTGAAGGGTGTATGCCAATTGAAATTATGGCCAAAAGAGGAATTGACACATTACGATTTGGACCATTAAAACCAGTAGGATTTGATGATCCAAGAACAGCAAGAAGACCTTATGCTATTGTACAATTGCGACAAGACGATAAACAAGCAAGTTTATATAACATGGTAGGATTTCAAACCAACTTAAAATTTGGAGAACAAAAAAGAGTTTTTAGTAAAATACCAGGCTTGCAACAAGCAGAATTTATAAAATACGGTGTCATGCATCGCAATACCTATATCAATTCAAGCCAATTACTAAATGAAACCTATCAATCCAAGAACATACCAAACTTATACTTTGCTGGACAAATTACAGGAGTAGAAGGCTATGTCGAATCTATCTCCTCTGGACTAGTGGCAGGTTTAAATGCCTCTCATGATTTTAGAGATGGTGTTTTTTGGGACGGGGTCAAAAAACATCGCTTTTCAGAGGAGACTGTGATAGGAGCATTGGCAAAATACATTTCAACTCCAAACGATAAATTCCAGCCAATGAATGCTAATTTTGGCATATTACCAGAGCTAGAAGGAAAGAAGATAAAAGATAAAAAGCAAAGATATGAAAAATTAGCAGAAAGAAGCTTGCGAAGCTTAGAAAGAAAATGATATTTTCAAATTATTACAAATATTACTAAAGTATGACAATTATATTAAAATTATGTCAATTGCTTGCTATTCAAAATAGCATTTGCTATAATTTATAATAGATGTAACATGCCAGAAAAGTATTTGTATAAATAGGAAGGGGTATTCTATGAAAGAATTATTAGAAAAACTAAAGACAGAGATTGAAAGTATTAAAAAAGAAGAAGCTAAGCTAGAAGAATTAACAGAAAAATCAGCTAAGTTAAACAAAGAAAAAGAGCAATTAGAATCAGAAAGAAATGAGATAAAAGATACTAAGAGTGGATTTTATCGTGATATGGATAAGAAAGTTAATGAAAAACAGGAAGAATTTATTGATGCTAACAATGCCAGAATGGATAAAGAAAAAGAAATTAAGAATTTAATAAAAAACAAAAAAGAGGAAATACAAGAAGCAATAGAAAATAAAAAGCAATTTATTGATGACAATAGAAATGTTGATTTAAAAGAAATTGATATAGATGCATTAAAAGCAGAAAAAGAAAAATTAGACAGAGAAATTGAATTAAATGATATTACAAAAGAAGAATTTGATAAAAAAACAGATGCTGAAAAAGAAGAAATTAGACAAGCCAAACAAAACTATTTAAATAATAAAAAGAGACTAGCTGAAATCAGTCCAAAAATTCAATTGATAGATACTTTAGATGGAAAAACTGCAAAAGAAAGCTTTATGGAATTAGATGATTTGAGTAGAAAAGTAGAAAACAATTTCAATAAAGAGAATTTAGACAATCTTTTAAATGATGTTCAAGCACTAGGACAAGAAAAAGAAAAAACAGCAGAAGAACCAACAAAAGAACCAGAACAATCACAGGAGCCTGCTGAGGAACAAGAAAAAACAGAAGAACCTGTGAAAGAGCCGGAGAAAGAAGAACCTGTTAAGGAGCCTGAAGAAACTGCGGAACCAAAAAAAGAACCTAAAACGTCAAAAGAGCCAAATGAAGAGATTAAGAAAAAATTGGAACAAATAAAAAAAGAAGCAGAGAAAGCAAATGCAAATTATAGAAATGTTAGATGGAACGCGGAACCTAAATTTGATAATAATCAAACAAGAAAAGCAAAAGAAATTGATAAAATAGCAAGTATTCGAATTAATGAAAGATCTGGAATTATTTATACCAAAACAGAAAGTGGAAAAGTTGAAGGAATAGCTTTAGCAGAAGCAATATACCATAAAAAAAGTTTGCATGCAATTTTGAAAATAGGTGATATATGTAAAGAAGTAGCAGGGGGAAGAATAAAGGGACTATTGTTAGGCA
Source organism: uncultured Clostridium sp. (assembly GCA_947426525.1). Taxonomy (GTDB): domain Bacteria; phylum Bacillota; class Clostridia; order TANB77; family CAG-508; genus CAG-269. The sequence goes on from CANEEJ010000028.1 coordinate 16,475, forward strand.
CAAAAGTAAATCCAGCTATTGTATATGCCTTAAGAAAAGAACCAAAACAAATTGAAAATTATATTACATGTTTAAAAGAAAAAAAGGAATTACCATTTGAATTAGTACATGATTTAAGAGACTCTAGTTTAAGTATTATGAACCGAGTAAAAATGTGGGTACATGCAAGAGCAGAAGATAAACTTCCAGGAACAACAGTTGTTCTTTCAGAAAGAAGATGGAACAAAAACAAAGCAATTGAAGCACCAAAAGAGACGAAAAAACCAGAAACATCAAAAAACAGAGCAAAAGCACAAGAAGTTCATGAACCTTTTACCATGTATAAACAAGTAGAAAGGGATAAAGATAAGCCAATAGCTGATTACTATGTAGATAATGCAGATAATCATATTGAAAAGAATGCAAATGAGAAAATCTTAAAAGAGCAAGAAGAAAAAAGAGCAAAAGAAGTTGAAAGATTTATGGCAGATACAGTTGAGGACCGAAATGGTAAAGTAATAGCAGATCTTGGAGAAAATAGATAAAAAATACAAAGGAAAAAGGAGTGGAAATTGTGGAAGAGAAGAAAGTTATAAAGATAAGTTTATCAACGTTTTTCTTAATTCTTGCAATTATTGCTATTTGTATTATGGGATATTTCTTATATGTTTCAAATTCAAAAATAACAGATAGCATATCAAGTGAAAAAGAATTAAATGCTAAAATAGCGAAATTAGAAAATCAAATAGCCAGCAAACAAGAGCCAATAAAAGCTGAACAAAACAATGTTGCATCCAATAACTCTATTGAAGAAAGTGATATAACATTTAGTTCATTAAGCGGGATATATGTTGGAGATGCAAAAGTTGAGCCAGGAACGACACCAGATGGAGAAACAGAAGTAAGATTGTATTTATATGAAAACGGTAGTTTTGAATACAATGATAGCCCAGGGTTAGGTTCTGGAAAAATAGGATATTATACATTTAATGATAACGAGATTGTTTTGCATGAAGTGCTATTGCGTGGAAATGATATAGGAAGAACAATTACAAATGATACAATAACATTGAAAATAAATGATGATAAAACTATTACAGATAGTAAATTAGATGCTGTATTAGAAAAGTCAATAGACAAAATTGAAAATAAAATTGATATCATAAGCACAGAATTAAAAGCAGCACTTGATAATCAGTCTTTACAATAGAAGCCAATAGAGAAAGAGTTAGTAATCTAAAACTAACTCTTTTATTTATGTTTTATTTTAATAATGGAAAAAATTCCAAGTTTTTTATTGACTAATTAAGTATAACATGATACAATAATATACGTTATTATAAATTGCATGAAGTGTGCAGTTCCGTAATAAAAAAAGTTAAATAGGAGGTGAAATTTAAGTGCCAACAATTAATCAATTAGTAAGAAAAGGAAGAAAAACAGGAGTAACAAAATCAACAGCTCCAGCTCTTCAACATGGATGGAACTCAAAAAACAAAAAATTAACAAACAATAGAGCTCCACAAAAAAGAGGAGTATGTACAGTTGTAAAAACAGTTACCCCTAAAAAGCCAAACTCAGCTTTAAGAAAAGTTGCCAGAGTTAGACTTTCTAATGGTTATGAAGTTACATCTTATATCCCAGGTATAGGACATAACTTACAAGAACACAGCGTTGTATTAATTAGAGGTGGTAGGGTAAAAGACCTTCCAGGTGTTAGATACCATATCATCAGAGGAACATTAGATACAGCAGGTGTTAAAGATAGAATGCAAGCGCGTTCTAAATATGGCGCAAAACGCCCTAAGAAATAGTTAAATGAATGAAATCAGGCATCTTGCACATTTAACAGAGGATAAATAAAAGTTTTAGCGCAAATATGAAAATGAAGTAGTGCTTGTTATTTTATCTAAGGTTTAAGGTACTTAAATTTAGAATAGATAAATAAGTGCTATGCGTGAGGGAAGAAAAATCCTTACGAGTACCTAGATGTTTTATTAGACATCAACTTACAAATAAAAAGGAGGGAAGAATAGTGCCAAGAAAAGGATATGTAGCAAAAAGAGAAGTATTACCAGATCCAATTTATAACAGCAAAGTTGTTACAAAATTAGTAAACAACATCATGTTAGATGGTAAAAAATCAGTTGCTCAAAAAATAGTATATGATGCATTTGACATTATTAAAGAAAAGGAAGGTAAAAATCCTTTAGAAGTTTTTGAAGCAGCTTTAGAAAATGTTATGCCAGTTCTTGAAGTAAAAGCAAGAAGAGTTGGTGGAGCAACTTACCAAGTTCCATTAGAAATTAGACCAGAAAGAAGACAAACTTTAGGTTTAAGATGGATTGTGTCTTATGCTAGAAACAGACATGAAAAAACAATGGCTGAAAAATTAGCTGGTGAATTAATGGATGCTGTAGCTGGAAACGGTGGAGCATTTAAGAAAAAAGAAGATACCCATAGAATGGCTGAAGCTAATAAGGCTTTTGCACATTACAAATGGTAAAAAACGAATGAAAAGCAGCATCTTGCACATTTTCAATAAATATTTCAAACTTCGACGTACCATCGTACGCTTTCAGCTTGAAATATTTATCAAAAATGCACAATATACTACTTTTGCTTCGTTTTAAATAAAGAAGAAAAACCGAAAGGGGGAAATATAGACAATGGCAGGAAGAGCATACCCATTAGAAAGAACTAGAAATATAGGAATTATGGCA
>CANEEJ010000029.1 GCA_947426525.1 uncultured Clostridium sp.
AATTTTATTCCTTCAAACTATTGATATGATAATATTTTCCCAGTGAATTGTAACATTTATTTATTTTTATAACTATGAACATATAGACATAATTCCTTTGCGATTGATAAAATTTTTATGGAAAACAGAAGAAAACGTGGAGGAAAGAAAATGAATAGAAACAGAGGTATTACACTGATATCATTAGTTATCACAATTATTATTTTACTAATCTTAGCAGGAATAAGCATAGCGATGTTAACGGGAAATAATGGATTATTAACAAAAGCCAATATAGCAAGCGAAGAAACAAAAAAAGCGACATACAAAGAAGTATTAGAATTAATAGGAATGGAAATAAGACCAGAAAAAATCTTAGAAAACTTAGGTACTAAAGAATTTATGGATAGATATCAAGAAAAAATAGAAGAAGAAATCAAAGAGGGAGATATCTTAAAAGATGCAACACAGGAACGAAAAAGCGACGAAACAATCCATGTAACAACCAAAGAAGGCTGGGTGTATAAAATAACAGAAGATAAAGTAGAATTTTTAGGAAAAAAAGGAGAAAATCCACCACCTGATTTACAAGTGACAGATATTGAACTAGAAACTAATCCAACAGGATGGACTACAGGGAATGTAAAAGTAAAAATAATAGTAACCAATTCAGAATTGAAAAAATATAGTTTACAATATTTAAAGAATACACAAAGTTGGAGTAATTATGAAGGAGAATTCGAAGTAACTGAAAATGGACCAATTCATGCTAGACTAATCAATGAACTAGATGAGGTAGGAGCAGCTGCAACCAAAACAATTAGCAACATTGATAGAGAAGACCCAAACGAAGCAGAAGTTACAATTACTAACAACAGTACAGATAACAGCGTAACAGCAACAGTAACCCAAAGTGACAGCAAGAGTGGAGTAGATATTACAAAATGTAAATGGGTATATACACAAAGTAATAAAACATTAGGAACAGAAGAAGAAAAATATACAGGAGGAAGTTTTAAAACAAATCCAGAAGATATAACCATAAAAGATTATATAGCAGGAACGTATTATTTACATATATTAACAGTAGATAATGTAGGAAACAAAAGAGAAACGATAAAAGAAGTACAAATAACAAGAGAGCCAGTAGAATTTTCAAAAGATTATGGAAGAATAGAAGTAATTTGGTTAGATACACAAGATAATATAATACCAGAGCCAAATGAACCTAAGCTAGGAAATATGACAAGAGTAAAATGGAATGGAGAAACAGAAGTAGAATTACAAAACAATACAGGCTGGTATAACTATAAAGCCGGGAACGGAACAAATGATAATACAAGTAGTGAATGGGCCAATGCGAAAAATGCGATTAATGGAGTAGACAGTTATTTTGTATGGATTCCAAGATATGCTTACCGAATAGTCTATTATGAAAGTGAAACAAGCAACAAAGTTACAGGATACTGTGATGGAAAAGGCATGAGAGGAGTAAATGGAGAGGTACAACAAAAAATAAGTGATTTTGCAAAATCTGTTGAAGTAAACGGAAAAAGTTATATTGTACATCCAGCATTCCGAAATGGAAGAAGTAATAATTTTAAAAATGGAGAATGGGATAGTGAACTTTCAGGAATTTGGATTGCTAAATATGAAAGTTGTAGAAATGATGCAACAGATAAGGCAGAAGGTTCTGGGAATAATATAAAGATAGTGCCAAATGTAATAAGCTGGTCGGGTATAAAAGTAGGTGATTGCTATACAAAAGCTTATAATTATGATAGAAACAAAGAAAGTCATTTGATGAAAAATAGTGAATGGGGAGCAGTAGCTTACTTAGCTCATAGCCAGTATGGGCGCAATGGAACTTTTGTCGGAAACGCTGGAAATAGTTATGTGACTGGAACTGGAGGAGCTAAAGCTAGTACAACAGGCAATAAAAGTGGAATATTTGACTTAGCGGCAGGGAGAGGTGAATTCGTTGCGGGATATATTAGTAATGGAGATGCGAGTTTGTCTACCTATGCAGGTTCATTTGCAGAAAGCAAAATGGTGGAGGATGGATGGAAAACGCTTAGTACGAAATATGTAACTGTTTATCCATTTGATAGTTTGGCCTATTCTGGTAATCCAAGTTATGAGTTATATAAAGAAGTGGGATATGGATATGGAGATGCTGTGTTGGAAGTTTCGTATCAAACATCTAGTTTAAAAACATGGGCCGAAGGCTATGCTAACTTCCCATACAAGGAAAAAAGCTTTTTTTATAGAGGCCGTACAGGATATAAGACAGGTGCAGATCGGACAATTGTTTTCTTATGAAGGGTGTAATATGTGGGGGACTAAATATAACGGTTCCTACTGGGTTACGAATAAAGCAGGATTTCGTGTCGGCTTGGCGTTCTAAAGCTGAATATTTGTCTAAGTAAGACTAGTATCATATATCAATTAAAAACGATACAAACATTCAATTATCATGAATGAGTTGGTATCGTTTTTATAATAAAAAAATTCAAAAACTCCTCCTGTGATTCGCAAAGTGGCGATTTTTTATAGAATAATATAAAAAATGAGCCATGCAATATATTTGTAGGGCTCTTTTTTAACAGTAATTTGAAAAGTAAAAATTTTTTAAATAGTACATTGAAAAGTAAATAAATTATTGAAAACAATAGATAAAAATTATGATTTTTGATTAGGAAAATAAAAAAGAAAAGAGATTACACATAAGCAACCTCGATTCTAGTAATGACACCTATCAATCTCTCATTACCACGAGATATATAGGTCTTTTCTAAAATTTCTATCTAAAATGATGTCAAGATTTAGTATTAGCATTAGGGAGTCTGTTATCAATTTCTTCTCTAACAACTTCCCTAATTAATTCTACTAAACCTTCTACTATTTGTTTTTGTAATAAAAAATCTTCGTACATTTTTTATTACCTCCTTGATAAAAATTTTAATTTGTGCACAGGACAAACAATTAACTAAGCCATGGCTTGTTTGCCCTACTAAATAGCAAGAACATTATACCACAAATTCTAACAGAAAAGAAGACTATTTTATGACAAAAATCAAAAAGTGCTACATAAGTAGCACTCAATAATATACACGTTTAGGTGGATTGCTCCACCTTTGGCGGAGAATGTGGGATTCGAACCCACGAATGCTGTGACACATTAATAGTTTTTCAAACTATCTCCTTCAGCCACTCGGACAATTCTCATATATGTGTATATATTGATATTATACCAATTATATGAAAAAACGTCAATACATTAAAATTGTATTTATAGAATTACTTTTCCAAATTTTCCAATGAATATCTCAAAGCAGAGATAACCAAACTATTAAAGCTCTGCCCAGAATCTTCTGATAACTTTTTATATTCATTATATATATCTTCTGGAAAGCGAACAGTCATTGGAACATTTGCTTTTGATTTGTTCACTTTCTCTATTTTACTGACTTTGAACATTTTTTCTACACCCCTGTGCATATAGTACCATAATGGTGTAACTAAAAATATAATTATTATGGTTGCATTATGGTTATATTTTGTGTATAATAGTGGCAGGAGGTATAAAAATATGGAAACAGTTGTAGAAAAAAGTGAAAAAATCAATGAATTAAAGAAAGGAACAGAAAATCAAAATTTTCAGCAAAACCAAAATGGAATGCCTAAAAAAAGAAAATTTATTATAGTTTTTATAGTGGTTATTATTGCAATATTAATGGGAATTGGTGCTATAATAAACAACTATAATGAAAAGGAAAAAGCAAGATTAGCTGAAGAAGAACGCATTAGAATTGAACAAGAACAGAAAGATAGTGAATATAAAAATAAAATAGCTTTGGCTTGTCTGAAAATGAATCAAAATGTAGGAATTGGAGCAAAATTGAGTGAAGGTTATATTAAGCTATATAATCAATATGGTAGCACTTTAGGAAAAAACTATATAGTAGGTACACTTAAAGGAACTGATGGGTATGGAAAAGTAGCAAGCAAAATGAAAGAAAATCATAAAGTACTTACTGAAACTATGGATTGGATAAGTAGTAATAAATTAGAAAATTATGCAGATGTTTATAATATTTTATTGGAAATGTATGATGGATATAAACCATTCTATGAAAGCACTATAGATTTAAACTTTAGTTTATATTCTACACAAGAAGTTATAACAAAAGGAAAAACCGTTCTTGAAAAATATGATAGAATTGCAACAATGATTCCAGAAATAAAAGATTTTGTAGATAATAGCGAAGATAATAAGTCTGATAAAGATATACAGGTATAATCCAAAGCACTCTGTATGGGTGCTTTCATATCTACTTTTAGGGTTTGTCAACTTTCGGACAAAATTTTTATAAAAAGATTAAGCTTTAAATGCACAATTTAATTTTTTTTGAATTAAATCAGTACAAGATGAGTAAATTTCTGCAAATTCGATAATACTTAATATTCCAAACTCATTTCCAACATAAAAAATTAAATATGGCATTGTTTTAGGTTGATAATTTTTCAATATAACAGGCAAACATTTATGAGCATATTGTTTTCCTTGTGGAGTCAGAGTGTAAAGTTGAAAGAACAGATACCCAAATAGAATAGTTATTATATGAAATGCTATCATATTAAGTTTTGTGCTCTTAAAATCCTGTAACTTCCAGAAATCTTTTAATTGTCGATAATCTTCTTCGATTTCTGGTCTAAGCTCATAAGTCTTTATTATTTGCTTAGCACTTACAGTAGTATCCGTTGTAATAAATACAGAATAAGCATTTGTTTCAGTATGCCATACAACAACAGCATTAAGAGGAACATCATTTTCAGGATTATCACTTTCCCAAAAATGTTCTAAACCTGACATAAAAGCAATTTTTTGTTTATTTCGTGTTGGGTGTGGCTCCCATTTATTTTCTAGTATTGCAGTTGAAACAGCCATTTGATAAGTGTCCATATTACTTCTCAATGGGATATAGGTATCAACACCTCGTTCTGTTTTAAGGAAGTTTGTAATATCTCTATCAATGAAACCTCTATCATATATAAGAATGTCACCAGATTCAAAAACTTTAGTATTGCAAAGCATATCTTTACAAAGTTTAAAGTCGTGAGTATTTAGAGAGCCAAAACAAATTTCTTCAATAACACCATTATCATCAGTTAATCCCCTAAGTGTAGCAAGCTTATATCCTCTATCGACATCACCATATTTGTTTACACATACAGCTGATTTCTCATAATTTTCATTTTTTAGATTCACACTGATTTCAGTACAATCAAGAACATGAATATTAGGAATTATATCTAATTTAGGCATAATATAGTTTTGAAGAGTATCATTATATGCAGAAAATAGTTCATCAGAAGAGTATTTATCAAGTAAGAAACGAAGACTACTTTCTCTCATTAATCCTGACTTTAAATTACCAGTAGTATCAACGATATTATAGCCTAATTTAGCTAAAACTTTATGGTCAGTAATAGCGAAAGGAATATCAGTTACACTTGTTTTAGTTTTCATTTTTGCAGCAACAGAAAGAGTAAGAACTAAATCAAATGGAATTGTAGTGTTATCAGCTCTTTTATCTTTGATAGAATCTGTAAGACAATTAAGAATGCCCATATCATGCATAGATAAAATAATATCGTCTGCAAGATTGCTGGTACTAACTGCAACATTATCAAATTTGCCATTATATAAATTATTAATTATAGCTTTTTGATTTTGCTTACATATTTTAATTATAAGAAAAGTCACTCCTTTCATAATATTAAGGTATATATTATATCACAAATTAAATAGATTTTCAATAATTTTTTTACTTTGCGAATTGAAAAACTCCTCAAAAACATTTGACAAAAAAGCAGATTTAATAGATAATATAGTTATTAAAAATACGTCAAGAAAAAGCAAAGCAAAATACAAAGGAGGAACAAATTAAAATGTACATATTCAACAGAATCACGGTAAATCCACAATTACCAAAAAGAATTGAAAAATTAGCAGAAATAGCCAACAATTTATGGTGGTCATGGAACACAGAATTCCTAAGATTATTTCAAAAAATAGATAAAGATTTATGGGAGCAATCTAGCAAAAATCCAGTTAAATTCTTAAAACATGTAGACCAAGAAAGATTAGAAAAGGTAGCCAAAGACACTTCATTCTTAAAAGAATACGACAAAATCGTAGAAAACTTTGAAGGCTACATGAATAGCAAAAATACTTGGTTTTCTAACAAATACCCAGAAAACAAAAAAGACATCATAGCCTATTTTTCAGCTGAATATGGATTAGACCAAACCATACCTATCTACTCAGGAGGATTAGGTATTTTATCTGGTGACCATTTAAAATCAGCTAGTGATTTAGGCATTCCATTAGTAGCAGTAGGATTATTATATAAAAATGGATACTTTAATCAAAAAATCAATGGATATGGACAACAAGAAACAGAATACCATAACATTGATTTATATGACATGCCAATTAATCCTGTAAAAGACGAAAAAGGGGACGACTTAACAATTTTTGTTAAATTCCCAAAAAGAAGACTATATTTGAAAGTATGGCAAATCAATGTAGGAAGAGTAAAATTATATTTGCTAGATTCTGATATTGAAAAAAATAATGAAGAAGATAGAGATGTAACTTTACGACTATATGGTGGAGACCAAGAAATGAGAATTCGTCAAGAAATCGTCTTAGGTCAAGCAGGAGTGGAGTTACTAACAAAATATTTAAAATTAGACCCTACGGTGTATCATATGAATGAAGGACATTCAGCATTCTTAAATTTAGAAATTATTAAAAATATCATCAAAGAAAAACAAGTATCTTTTGAAGTAGCCAAAGACATAGCAAGTTCAAAAACAGTATTTACAACACATACACCAGTACCAGCAGGAAATGATATTTTCCCATTACCACTAGTAGAAAGATATTTCAAAGACTTCTGGCCAAGATTAGGACTTTCTAGAGAAGAATTCTTAAGACTAGGAATGAAACCAGGAATTGACCTAGATGAAGGCTTTAATATGGGAATTCTAGCACTAAAAATTGCGGGAAAGAAAAATGGAGTAAGTAAACTACATGGAGCGGTATCTAGAGAATTGTTTGGTGAAGTATGGCCAAACATAGCAGCCAATGAATCTCCAATTGAATATGTAACCAATGGAATTCATACCTGTTCATGGTTAGCACCAAAATTGAAAGAGTTATACAATAAATACCTAATTCCATATTGGCAAGACAATATTCATATCGAAAATACATGGCAAAAAATCAAAAACATTCCAGATGACAAATTATGGAATGTCCATGTAGACCAAAAAATTAAACTACTAAAATTAGTAAAAGATAGCACACAAGAAAGATTAAGACGTTCTGGCTATAGTTACGAAGAAATTAATGAAATCGTTTCAAAATTAAATCCAGAAGCACTAACAATAGGATTTGCTAGAAGATTTGCAACTTATAAAAGAGCAACTTTAATTTTTAAAGATTTAGAAAGAATTACACAAATACTAAACAATAGCGACAGACCAGTACAAATTATCTTTGCAGGAAAAGCACACCCAGCAGACAAAGAAGGACAAGACTTAATTAAATACATTCATGAAGTATCTATGATGCCACAATTCAAAGGAAAAATCTTTATTCTAGAAAACTACAACATAGCAATGTCAAGATATTTAGTAAGTGGTGTAGATGTGTGGTTAAACAATCCAAGAAGACCAATGGAAGCATCTGGAACTAGTGGACAAAAAGCATCTGTCAATGGAGTAATCAATTTTAGTGTTCTAGATGGTTGGTGGGCAGAAGGCTACACACAAACCAATGGATGGACGATTGGAACCAATGCAGAATATGACTCTTATGAAGCACAAGACATGGCAGATAGTCAAAGTATGTATAGAACATTAGAAGAAAAAATTATACCAGCATACTATGAAAAAGATAGAAATGGACTATCTAAAAAATGGTTAGAACTAATGAAAAATTCAATTATCACAACAGGAGGAAAATATAGCACAGCAAGAATGTTAGTAGATTATACCAATAATTTATACATTCCATTATGCAATTTGACCAATAAATATTATACAGATGTAGACAACGTAGCTGCTTATAATTCATGGAAAAAAGACCTATTTATGAACTGGAAAGATATCAAGCTAATACAAGTTAACAATCTTGATAATATCACCATAGATGCAGGAAACAACATAGAAGTAGCATGTGAAGTAGAATTACCAAACATTAATGTAGAAAATGTTACAGTAGAAGTATATTATGGAAAAATATTAGAAAATGGTGTAGTAGAAAATGTTAGTATCACACCGATGAAATTACAAGACCAAGACGAAGAAAATAAAAAATATTATTTTACATCTAAAATAGAGCTAACAACTGGTGGAAACTATGGCTATACCTTCCGTGTTATGCCAAAACATGAAATGTTATTAGAGCCAGCAAACTTAGACTTAGTTAAATGGATAACCAAATAAAAAAATTGCCAAGAGGCACGGTCCCTCTTGGCAATTATAATTGACTTTATGTAAATGATATGATATAATGCAGGCGTAAAAAATAAACAGCAGTGATGACCAAGAAAATATTGGTCAGAAAGGAGCAGACATGGCAGTAAAAATAATAGTAGGACTTCAGTATGGTGATGAAGGAAAAGGACGGGCATCTCATTACGAATCCAAGAATGCTTGGATGGTAATTCGAGCAACAGGAGGAGCTAATGCGGGTCATACAGTAGTAGCAAATGGCAAGAAATATGCCATGCACTTATTACCATCATCTATCATTCGGCCAGAAGTAATTTCACTGATTGGACCAGGAGTAGTTGCTGACATCAAGATACTTGCAGAAGAGATTACCAAGATGAGAGAAGCAGGCGTACAGATTGAGTACAATAACTTTGGAATAAGTGAAAGAACTCATTTGGTGTTTCCACATCATAAACAGTTGGATCGACTTTATGAAATGTTAAAAAGAGAAAAAGTCGGGACAACAGGAAGAGGTATTGGACCAGCTTATGAAGAAAAGGCAAGACGTACCAATTTAAGAATGTACGATTTGCTTCAGGGAAAGGAACATTTAGTTTATAAACTGGATGAAAACCTGAAGGTCTATAAGTTTTTAGCTGAAAAAGCGAATGAATTTATAAAAGATCATAACCTGAAGGAAGCGATTTTCCCAAGAATTTGCGTGGAGGAAGAGTATCAATATTGCTTGAAATACATTCCTGTTATCAAGAAATTTATAGGCGATATTAGTGAAGAGATTGATGCTACAATTAGAAGAGGAGATATCATAATTGAAGGCGCGCAATCATTTTACTTGGATAACGACCATGGTGATTATCCAATGTCAACATCTTCTAATCCAAATGCAAGCGGAACAGCCTCAGGGGCAGGTATTGGTCCAACGCTGGTTGATGAAGTAATCGGCGTTATGAAAGCTTACACTTCCAGAGTGGGAAATGGACCATTTGTAACCAAGATTGAGAACAGCGAAGTAAGCGACAAACTCCGTAAGTTAGGCGGAGAATATGGCACCACCACAGGACGTCCAAGAGATGTTGGTTGGCTGGATTTAGTCATGATAAACCATGCCAAAAATCCGAGCGGATTAACATCACTGTGTGTAAACCATTTAGACACAATTGGCAAGTTTGATACCATTCCAGTATGCGTAGCGTACAGATACAAAGGAAGAGAAATTCAAAGAGTGCCAATTGACAAAGAGAACTGTAAGCCAGTTTTTAGGGAGTTCAAAGGCGGATGGAGTACAAAGGGAGCAACAACCTTTGAAGAGCTTCCAAAAGAAGCTCAGGATTACATCAACTTTATTGAGGAATATGTTGGTGTACCAGTAAAATACATTGGGGTAGGACCCGATGAAAGGCAAACTATTATTAAGTCATGAGTTTAAAGCGGAAAGAAAGAAATTTCTTTCCGCAGTATATTAATTTTGGAGTGATAAAAAATGAAATATATTTATAATAAATTAGTAAGAGACAAAATTCCAGAAAATATTGACAAAATGGAAGGAAGAAAAGCAAATTATAAAATTTTAGAAGATAAAGAATATAGAGAGGAACTTGATAAAAAATTATTTGAAGAAGCACATGAATTTGTAGAAGAACATTCAGTAGAAGAATTAGCAGATTTAATGGAAGTGGTTTATACTATTATGAAAATCAACAATATTTCAATAAATGATGTAGAAAATGCAAGAAAAATCAAAAAAGATAAAAAAGGTGGATTTAATAATAGAATATATTTAATAGATGTTGAACAAAATCAAATAGATGAAAGAGAAGAGAGAGAAATGGAAAAAGATTGGCGAAGAAAAAACTAAAAGTTGAAAGGATTGATATTAACAAATAGAATGTGATTGGTTCTAGATTTGATAGTCTGATGGACTTTGCCAATTAAACCTAGAACCAATGGCAAACTTTCTATAAAACAGCACCTAAAACTAAAATTCCTAAATTATCCTGATAAATTTCGTCAAACTGAGAAATAGGAAGAGGATTTTGACCAATACCTGCTTCAATTGTATAACCAGGTCGGTTATAGTTTTGGATAAACCAATCTTTATAACCAGCAAAACTAGAATTATAAGGAGCTTGAGCTAAAGTGTAACCACTCGAGTCGGCAAATTGTTCTCCAATAGCACGACTATTAGGCGGATTAAAATCTTGAAATTGCCAATAAATTTCTTGCCCTTGTGTATGATAAGCGATAACAAGTCTAAAATTATGAGATAAAGTGAAATTGTAAATAGCTAAAGCTTCTGGTTCTGTTAAAGGACCATAGCCTACAAAGTCACGAGGACTAGGACGAGTAAAGCCTTGAGAGTATTTTATTTCTTTAGCATTTTCCCAACCTGCTGGAAATTGTAAGTTTAAATCCACACCTGTGGTATTAAAAATATACCAACCACCATCAAAAATTAATAAAACGCAGTAATCATCTATATTACAGAATATTTCAAATTACTTGAAGTATTCTCTTTTTTTATTGGATTTTTACTGCTAGAATTGGAGTGGTATCCTACTATTCTATCCATCAAAAAGTGGAAGATAATAATAAAAGAAATAATATTAAAAATAATACTAAATCACAGAAAAAATCTATATCAAATTATACAAATCAGAGAGAATATTCAGAAGAATTTTTAAACAGTTTATATGCAAATTTATAAAGAAAGGATAGGTAAATTTAATGAAAAAATATAAAATTTTGAATACATTTTATTCTCCCAGCGGGGTTAAAAAGGTATTAGGAGATTTTCTCCTAAACAGCAATATGTGGTCCACAGGACCATGCTGGCGAATGTTAGGCACAAAAAAATACCCTACCATTCGGAGCAAAAGTCTTTGCTCTAAAATATCAAATTTCGCTTCGCTAATATTGATATTTATATGAGTATATTTTTATAAAATTTCAAGGAGTGTGATATTATGAAATTTAATTCAAAAGATAGAACTGAAATGTTAAAAGTAAGAGTTTCAGAAGAAGAGAAAGCTTTAATAAAAGCAAAAGCAGAAATGTATGGATACAGATACTTGTCAAATTACATAAGAGATGCTTCAATTTATGAAAAAGTAACACAAGTAGATTTAAAAGGACAAGATGAAATTTTAAGTGCATTTTCGGAAAACACTAAAGAAATAAAAGAGATTGCAAAAGGAGTTAGACATTTATGCCAATTTTTAACACAGGCAGATGATTTAGCAATAGCAAATTTAAGAGCAAGAATGTATGATATTATGCGAGCACAATATAAAATACGTGATTTAATTACTAAAAAATTAGATTTGGATGTATGTCAAAGAATTAATAGAAACAAATTATAAAATTTGAGAAAAAATCTCAAAAATGTTGATATTTTATAAAAATTAGCATATAATATAGTATGAGAGGAGAGAAATCAAAATGTTAATTAGATTTAGTTTTAAAAATTTTAAATCCTTTAAAGATGAAAATTTACTAGATATGGAAGCTACTGCATTAAAAGAACACGAATACAACATTGCTAGAACAGAAAATATTGATCTTTTAAAAGTAGCAGCTATATATGGTGCTAATGCAAGTGGAAAGACAAATGTATTACAAGCATTTGATTATATGAAAAAAAGAATATTAGTAAGTGATGATTCTAAAAAGAATTCTCCAATAGATGAAGAAAACATATATAGTTTTATGATAAATAATGAGCCAATTAGTTTAGAGGTTGAGATATTAGCTAAGAACAATAAAATATATAAATATGGTTTTGAAGTATTAAAAAATAGTATAGTTTCAGAATGGTTATATATAAAAAAAGTAAATAAATTTTATTCGATTTTTGAAAGAGAAAAAAATAATGTTACTATGAAATCAAATAATAAAATATCTGGACTAGCAAATATAGATGAAAGAACTTTATTCTTAAACATATATAGCAAGATAGATAAAGATAACGAAGATTTTAATAATGTTTATGAATGGTTTGTAAATGCTAATTACTTAGATTTAGGAAATCCAAGATTTGAAGATTTCATTAATAATAGGATTTCATTGAAAATACTAAGTGATGAAAAATACAAAAAAGAATTATTAAGATTTATAAAAACCTTTGATTCTGGAATAGAAGGAATTAAAACAACACCAGATTCCATAGAAGAAGTACAGAACAACAATAGAGTAGTAAAGGTAGAATTAATCCATAGAGGAGAAGATAATAAATTAAAAGCATTACCACTAGATTTAGAATCAAATGGTACTAGAAAAATGTTCCACTTATTTGATTTCTTTATGGATGCATTAAAAAATGGAATGGTGCTATTTATAGATGAACTAGATGCAAAATTACATCCATTACTAACAAGATATATTATTAATCTATTTCATAATAGTGAAACAAATATTGGTAATGGACAGCTAATTTATTCTACACATGATACAGTAAACTTAAATAAAGATACATTTAGAAGAGATGAAATATGGTTTACTGAAAAAAATAGAGATGGAGTATCAGAAATTTATGCCTTATCAGATTATATATTAGAAGATGATGAAGATAGTAAAAATAAAACAGGTAAAAAAGTTAGAAATGATGCAACATACAATAAAGATTATTTAACTGGAAGATATGGTGCTATTCCAGTATTAGAAGAATTTGAGATAAACTATGAGAAATAATAATATTTCAAGAAGAGATAAGCTAAAAAGTAAAAGGCGAGCACCAGCCAATTACTTAATTGTATGTGAAGGGAAGAAAACAGAGCCTAATTATTTTAATGGACTAAAGAAACAAATCAATGAGAGATATGGTAACAAAGTAGATGTTTTAATTCCTGATATTGAAATAAAAGGAACAGGAAGAAACACTACAGACTTAGTAAAATACACTCAAAAATTTGTAAACTATGCAAGTAAGGTATATGGACAAGTCTGGGTAGTATTTGATAAAGATGATTATAATGATGAACAATTTAACCAAGCAATAGCAAATTGTGATTATAATGCTTGCTGGTCAAATCCTAATTTTGAACTTTGGTTATTAGTGCACTTAAAGAAAATAACGAAATATATTTCTAAAGATGATGTTTTAGATGAACTTAACAAAGAATTTCAAAGGAATGGCTTAGGTACTTATAGTAAAAGTGATCCTAACATCTTTGAAAAAGTTACGAAAGATGGAAAGCTACATACTGCAATAGAAAATTGCAAACAAATGGAAGAACTAAATAAAAATGGACAAGCATCAGAAAGAAATCCAATGACAAAGGTTTATAAGATAGTTGATGGATTAAAAGAATATTTAGAATAAAATTTTACGAAAGAAAAGCAAAGTATGAGAGTAATTAAAAATTACAGGATTATTTTGCTTTTTGTTAAAAAATATAATAGTTGAAGACATAAAAGCACTAAATGATACAAAGTTTATGAATTTTATGGGCAGTTATATAAAAAATGGAGGAATTTATATGGACTATATTACAGAAATAACGAAAAGAGATATAGTAGACATTTTACAGAATGGCTTTTTAGGCATTGAAACGGTAATTAGTCGAGATTATTACGAAAATCAGTATCCTGAAGAACATGATGTAGAATATAAAATTAATTGGTATGGTAGATTAGAAGAATTAGAATTTCTTTCAAGAATATATAATTTAAATACTATGAAATCATATGACAGTAGATTTAGAAACGCTAGAGAAGATATAATACAACATACAATAAATAATAATGATTGGGAGATGAATTGGGTATTTTCTGATAGTAGATTTGGAATACTTAATGGTGGAAATGATGAAACTTTTCTAAAATTTATATGTGAAATTTTTCATCCAGTAGTAAGGGTAGAATCTCAACCTTGGGAAAAGGTATTAGAAAAAATCAATGAACTATTGGAGTATGATGGTTATGTAATTTTTCCTAAAGATCATATTTCTGGAAGAAAGGTGTATGCTTGGAAAAGAATTAATGATTCTATTGAAATTAATAATAGTATACATGAAGCAGTTTATAAATTAAATTTAATTGGAGAGGGCTCCTATGCACATGTTTATAGATTCAAAGATGAATTTTACAATGAGAGTTTTATTTTGAAAAGAGCAAAGAAGGAATTAAATCAAAAAGAATTAGAAAGATTTAAAGAAGAATATAACCAACTAGATAAATTATCATCACCATATATTGTTAAAGTTCATAATTACAATTCTGTGAAAAATGAGTATATAATGGAAGCAATGGATTGTAGTTTAGATGAGTATATAAATAAAAACAATGGTAAACTTTCTATGCAAGAAAGAAAAAATATAGTATTCCAAGTATTAAGGGCCTTTAAATATATTCATTCAAAGGGGATTTTACACAGAGATATATCACCTAAAAATGTATTAATAAAAATATATGATGATGTTAAGGTTGTTAAAATCTCTGATTTTGGATTAGTAAAAATTCCAGAGAGTCAGTTGACTTCTATGAATACAGAATTTAAGGGGTACTTTAATGATTTAAGTTTACAATTAGATGGATTTGCTTCTTATTCAATGCTACATGAAACATATGCTATTACAAGATTAATATATTTTATTATAAGTGGAAAAATAAATACTGATAAGATAGATAATCAAGAGGTAAAAGATTTTGTTATGACAGGAATGAATCCAGAAAAAACAAAAAGATTTAAAAGTGTAGAAGAATTAGAAAAGGTATTTTCTAATATAAAAAGTTTCGAATAACTTTTTCGAACAAAAGGGCTGACAAATTAATTTGAGCACGTTATACTACAAGTAAATTATAAATATGGAGGTAGTAAATATGTGCGAAAACGAAAAGGGAGTATTAGACAATTTATTTGAAAGTAGAGAAGAAAATCTATGTGCATTAACAGAAATGGATAGACAAAAGATAAAAAGGCTAACAAGAAATAATGATAGTTATGATAAGTTATTTGCAATAATAAAAGATTTATCAAACAATTCAGAAAAATTAGAAGAAGTTAGAAATAGCCTAGATAGTTACATAGATAAAATTAACATTATAGTAGCTTATGAAAATGAAAAGTTTTACAAGATACGGATTCTCAGATGCAATAAACTTAATTTTAGAATGTAAAAAATTTCCAAATAGGTCTTGACAAATAAAATAAAGCATTATAAAATATAGCTGTAAATGTAATATGACTTTGGTATTACAGATAGATTGTTACGTTCAAAAGTTGTTGTATAAAAAGTAAACCAAAAATGTAGCAAATCCTTATGCCACAAGATATTCTGGCAATGAAAAATATTAATAAATTTTGTATAAATAGAAACACCTAATAGTGTGAAAACATTATTGGGTGTTATTTTTTATGCTTTTTTATAGATATAAATATTTAACAATATACTTACTATAAATGTCATACCAAGTCATTTCTTCTAATATTCTGTATTAGATACTTTAATAAAAGTATAGGAGTTGATGCCAATGTGAAGAAAGATAAGCAAACTATAAAGGTAGATAAGTTAGAATTTAATACATATTGTATTTTTACAGAAGAAAAACAAGATGTGAAAGAAACAGTAGGGCTAATTTTTAAAGATTATATTGAAAAATTAAAAACGGATAAAAGGTAACCTTTACGAAAATGAAATAATATTTGCAAATTAATACAGAGCACGTTAAAATATTCTTTGTAGATGATTACGGATAGGAGGGTAGATGTTAGACTTAACTAGTCGAAACTTCAAAGTACGGTATATATATACGACTATCTCGTGAAGATGGCGACAAACAAGAAAGTGAAAGTATCGGTAATCAAAGAAATATTTTGCAAAGATATGTAAAGGAGAATGGTTTAGAGCTTATCAAAGAATATGTTGATGATGGTATTTCTGGAACTACATTTGATAGACCTGGATTCAATAAAATGCTACAAGATATTGAGAACAGAACTATTAATATGGTTATAACAAAAGATCTATCAAGACTTGGAAGGGATTATATTAAAACAGGACATTACATAGAAAATTACTTTCCACAAAACAATATAAGGTATGTTGCGATAACAGATGGCATAGACACCTATATAGATAGCACAAATAACGATATAACGCCTTTTAAAGCAATTATGAATGACTATTATGCTAAGGATATATCAAAGAAAATTAGAAGTGTCTATAAGGAAAAACAAAAGAATGGAGAGTATCTATGTAGTGTTCCAGCATATCGGATATAAAAGGCATCCTAGTATTAAAAATAAACTAATTATTGATGAACAAGTAAAAGATATTGTAGAGAAAATATTTGATATGTATGCAAACGGACATGGTAGTGTAGAAATAGTTTCTTACTTAAATAGTAACCATTACTTATCTCCTACTGGTTATAGAAAAACTGGTATTATACAAGATGAGAATAAAACAAACTATGACTGGAATGAGGTTACTTTATGCAATATGTTAAAAAACGAAGTGTATATTGGAAACACAGTCCAAAATAAGAAATCCGTTGTTTCATACAAAGTACATAAAATAAGAACAGTAGAAAAGGAAAATCAAATAAGAGTAAATGGCACACATGAATCAATTGTTGATAAAGACACATTTGAGAAAGTACAATGTATTATTGAAAAAAGAGGAACAAACACAAAACTAAAATATAATTATTTGTTAAGAGGGCTACTTTACTGTTATCATTGCAAAAGAAAACTGCAAATCGTACTAAAAAAGAATTCAAAAAGAAATGCAAAATCACATCCATATATAACTTGTAGCGAGCATAAAAAAAGAGGCTGTTATCCGTTAAGTATCAACTATGAAAAGTTCGAAAAGCATATTATTTATGTTGTTAAAAAGATATGCAAAATATATGCTGATAAAGAAATTTTTTATTCTATTTATGAAAAATATCAAAACAAAACACTTGATATTCGAGATGGATATAAGAAAAAATTAGAACAAATTGATAAGGCAATATTAGATATAAATAACAACTTAGATAAGATGTATATGGATAAATTGAAGGGTATCATTATTGAAGAGGATTACATTAGAGTATCACAAAAATTTATATTTGACAGAACAAATTTAACAAAACAAAAAGAAGAGTTAGAGCAAAAGCTAATTGGAACAGAAGAAAAATTAAGCATCAAAAACAAAACAAAAGAAGAAAAAGAATTAGATGAATTAATAGAAAACTTTTTAAAATTAGAGCAAATAGATAAAATCTATTTATACAGACTAATCAATAAAATAGAAATTGACAAAGACAAAAATGTGTATATCTATTTTAACTTTTCAAAACTAAATTCTATTAATGAGAACTTAGATGAATTTATCAAAATTGAAGAATTAATAAATAAGAAAAATCAAATATGTAAAGTTGTATAAATGTAATGTGAAAGAACTGGTATTCCTTTATGGGGAACACCAGTCCAAGCTTAAAAAATTACATCTCAATAGTGGAGATGAGATAACCGATGTACTGGATGATCGGGTGGCAAATGGTACTTCTCATGCCTGTATATTGCTTGCTGTACTTCTTCTGCTGTTACAGTAATGTGTGCCTTTGCTAGAGTTGATATAGCTTTAGAGATACCATTGGTATCTTCACAGCCAGTAGCATAACCTACATAAGTACCATCGTTACCATTATAAATGTCGAAACCATTTCCTAATGGACCACAACAATCTTGAGTAAATACTTTTGACATAATATCCTTTCTGCCACCTAAATAGATGGACTTAAAAACCGGTTAAAACTTGTATCTACACTATATTATACACTATTTTACATAAAAATGCAAATTGGTTGGTAGTTTTTTAAATCCACACCATTTAGATTTGCCTTCCAACCATCAGGAAAAGGAATGCTAGAAAATTGATTCGCAATATGTAAAGCCTTTTGATAACTAGGAGAAGCGATTGGCATATTTCCTGTAACTAAATCAACTCCATCTGGATTTACCATAGGCATAATATAAATAGAAGCAGAGTTAAAAAGATTACGAATAGAATAACCATAAAGGTCAGTACGTCTAACATAAGAAATACAATAATCTTCTACAAATTTCATTAAGATGGGAGTAGTAATCCACTCATTAGCATGAATGGAAGAAGAGTAAAATACATGTTTAGGTCCACGTCCTAATTTAATTGCATATATAGGTTTTCCTAAAACGCTATTACCAACAGCTTGCACATTCAAAAAAGGATAAGTTCGTAATAATAAACTTAAATTTTGTCTAAGAATATCAGAAGAGTAAGAAACATTAGTAGAAACAATACTCATAAATAATCACCTAAAATAGTATATGTTTTTCAAAGTAATGTAGTGTTACAATTGATGTGAAACAAAAGAAATAAAAATTGAATAAGTGATT
>CANEEJ010000030.1 GCA_947426525.1 uncultured Clostridium sp.
CTGTTTCAGCAGGACCTATCAAAACTTTATCAGCAAAAGGAATTAAAGATTTTGGAAGTGTTTTAACAGTGATTGAAGAAAAAGCACCATTACATAAAAATGTAACAACAACGCAAGTAGGAAATGTTACAACATTTTTATTAAGCCCTATGGCAGACTGTATTACCGGGCAAGTCGTTTATGCTGATAATGGTTATAATATTATGGGAATTTAGAGTAAGAATGCTATCAATTTAACCCTAGAATAGGGGAAAATTGGTAGCATTAACCGTTTATCGCAAAAAAAGACCACTTACTGAAAAAAGATTGAAAAACTTAAAAAAAGAGGATACAATAAAAATAAGGAGAAGCAGATGAAAATAGAAGTAGAAAAACTAGAAAATAATAAAATTGAAATAAAAGTGGAGATTGATAAGCCAAATACTAATATCGATAAACTAATTCAGTATATCAAAGAATTTGAAAAAACAAAAATAGTGGAAACAAAAGACAATGAGCGAAAAACAATTGAAATAAAAGATATTTTATATTTTTATAGCGATAAAAAATATAATTATTGTAGAACAAAACAAGGGGAATTCAAAATAAAAAGTAAATTATATGAATTAGAAAAGATAGACATAGACTTTTTAAGAATTTCTAAAAGTTGTGTAATCAATCTTCAAAAAGTAAAACAGTTTGATTTAAGTGAAACAGGAAAAATTGTTGTAAAATTTGATGGCAATTTAGAACAACAAGTATCTAGAAGAAAAATAAGAGATGTAATGGAATATTTAGAAGAAAGGGGGATTTAAAATGAGCCGTAAAAAGATGATTTTGAATTATGTGTTCTGGTTTATAATTGGCAATGTGATTTTTAACATCCTATTTTCTATTGTAAAGACCATAGGAATTAATAGTTTAGGAGGAGACAGTGTTTTTATAGAAAATTTATTAGCTAGCCTGCAAGAAACGTGGATAGTTTATACCATAATATTTATCGTATTAGCAGTTAGCAATGAAATTTACAAAAAAAATACAATTCAAAAATTAAACCAAAGATTAAAAAAAATAAAGGAAGGAAGTGAGGCGTATGAAAAATAAAAAAATTATTATCATTGCACTTGTTATATTGGTAGTTTGTGCTGTTGCATTTGGTGTATACAAAGCAACCCATAGTGAAGATTATTTGTATAATGAAGACGGAACAATAACAGATGGACATGCTGAATTATTAAATCATTTAAGAGAAATAGAAGAGAAAGACGAGAGAAAGAAACAAGTAGATTTTTCTTTGCAAAGCAATATTATAACACCAGAAGAAGCAAATGAATTATATTAAAATTAAGTCGGGTCATGCACTTTTCATTTTTCAAAACATATAATGGCATTATATGGAAAATGGAGGTGCATTTATATTGTTGTCAATTTGTATGACAGGAATACTAGGATTTTTAGAATTTCTAAAATCAGCTGTATTTGTTGTCCGGATATATCCAAGGAGGAAATCTGTTTCCGGAGCCACTAACTGCCGAAGAAGAAAGAAATTGCTTAGAACAAATGGCAAAAGGAGACGAAGAGGCAAGAAATATTTTAATTGAAAGAAACTTAAGATTAGTTGCCCATGTGGCCAAAAAATATAGTACGACAAAAGTAGATCAAGATGATTTAATTTCTATAGGAACAGTTGGATTAATTAAAGGAATTAATAGTTTTAAAGTAGAAAAAGGCGCTAGATTGTCTACCTATGTATCACGCTGTATTGATAATGAAATATTAATGCATTTAAGAGCGACAAAAAAACTAGGAGCAGAGGTGTATTTAAATGAACCAATCGGGAAAGATAAAGATGATAATGTGGTAACTTTGCAAGAAGTTTTAGAAAATAATGAAAGAAACATCGAAGATGAAGTGGATATCAAAATGAAAATTAAGTTGTTAGGGCAAAAGATGAAAGAGCTTTTAAAAGATAGAGAAAGAACAATTTTAGAATTACGTTTTGGTCTTCGGCGGGCATAAGCCGAAAACACAAAATGAGATTGCTAGTATGATGGGAATTTCTCGTTCCTATGTATCTAGAATTGAAACAAAAGCAATTGATAAGCTAGCACAAGAAATTAAGGAATAAAAAGTCAAAGGACCTTTTAAAGGGTTCTTTTACTGTTTGCACATAAGTTGTCAAGAAATTGTAAAGATATTACGAATGATAACATATAGACATAATTTCTGTTTAATTGGTAGAATTTCATTAGAAATTTAAATAGGAAAGGACTAATTGAATATGAAATACAAGGGAAAAAAAGGAATTACATTAATTGCATTGGTAATTACCATAATAGTCTTATTAATAATAGCACGGAATCAGTATTACTATGTTAACAGGCGAAAATGGATTGTTAACTAAGGCGAATAAGGCAGAAAAAGAAACTGATATTGTAGATACAAAAGAACAAATTAAATTACAATTAATGGAAGTCTATAATGCGGAAAAAACATCATATACAAATAGTGATGTTATAGTAGCGGTAAAAGAAGTAACTGGTAATACAGTAGAAGAAAATACTGCAATAATAAAAAGTAAAAAAGGTTATGAGGTAGACATATCTGACTTATGGGTGACTAGGTTGGTGATTTATTTGCCAGAAATTTTTTCTTCCTCATCAAATGAAAGTTTAATAGAGGTAGAAATCGAGAAGGGGCAAACTTGGACGGAAGGTTTCATTCAAAATTTTCCAGATAAGGTCGGATTTAATAAAGTGGCGTACTGGTATTTCAGCGATATCCTTGAGATAGGACCAGACAATTTTACTAATTTGACTTTGACACTCAATCGGAGTCCCAGTTAGACCTAATGATTCTGTATTACCACGGAGGGAGTTATAAACTAGCATGGAATAGCAATGGATATCCGGAAGTTTGATGGTTCTTTAAGTCTGAGTTCGATGAGTGAAACGAGAAGAATGACACTTTATTAAATAAAAGTATCTAAGATTTTTATGAAATAGAGAAAATATTACTTGAATAAATTTCCAAACTATGATAAGATAATAAGAAATTTGATAGGAGGAATAAAAAATGGCAACCATTGAAGAATTTGAAAAAATAGACATAAGAGTAGGAACAATTAAAGAAGTGAGCATTAATAAAAAAGCAAGAAAGCCAGCCTATAAATTAAAAATAGATTTTGGAGAAGAAATTGGAATAAAAACATCATCAGCACAAATTACACGATGTTATGAGGAAGAAGAATTAATAGGAAAACAAATTGTAGCAGTTGTCAATTTTCCACCTAGACAAATTGCAGACGTAAAAAGTGAAGTATTGGTTTTAGGAAGTGATTCGAAACAAGGAATTATTCTATTAAGACCTACTTTAGAAGCAGAAAATGGAGACAAAATTTGTTAAAAGTTAGGAGAAAACAAATGCAAAGAACAAAATTAAAAGATAGAATATTACCAACTTATACCAAAGGAGAAGAAATATTTAATATGACTTCTCATATAGTAGGTGCTGTTTTGGGAGTAGTAGCAACAGTATTATGCATCGTGTTTGCATCTATACATAAAAATGTATATGGGATTATTAGTGGAGCTATTTATGGAGTAACCATGATTGTACTATATACAATGTCTAGTATATATCATGGACTAAGTCCTAAATTTACTTCTAAAAAGGTATTTCAAATATTGGACCACTGTTCCATATTTTTATTAATAGCAGGTTCTTATACACCTTTTGCCTTAACAGCCATTCGACAAGTAGATGCGGTAGCTGGTTGGACTATATTTGGTGTAATATGGTTATTGGCTATTTTAGGAATTGTGCTAAATTCAATTGATATTAAAAAGTTCAAGGTATTTTCCATGATATGTTATTTGTTAATGGGATGGTGTATTATAGTAAAAGGAAGTTTATTACCAGCTATATTAACGACGAATGGATTTATCCTTTTAGTAGCAGGAGGAATTGCGTATACGATAGGTGCAATCATTTATGGAGTAGGAAAAAAATATAAATATTTTCATTCTATCTTTCATTTATTTATCTTGCTAGGAAGTTTCTTGCAATTTATGTGTATTTTATTATATGTGATGTAAAAGTAGTGGAAAAAATAAAAAAACAGAGAACTTTTCAATTCTCTGTCGCATAAAACTTAATTTATTTTATCATACTTAAAACAAAAAATCAAATCACAAAAAAGCATAATTAAGTGAGATTTTTATATGAAAAAGCAAGATAAAAATATCTAATAAGAGAAGAATAAATATTTAGCAAACTAACTTGATTTGAAAAGAGAAAATGGTTATGCTAAAATAAGATTAATCAAATAAAGAGTAATTAATTTTACCCTGCATAGTGCGTATAGACAGAATTTTTAGAACCAACACACGATAAGAGGGGCTAATCTCTAAATATGGCGTGCAAGCTCACCGAGAAAAAGTAGTGAGAAGCCCAGGAGTATTTAGGTAGGCACCCACCTGTTTTTGGGAGCAGGTCCTTAAAAATTCAAGACATCTGACGGCTAAGGCGGGGGTATTTTTTTGCCAATTTGCCAACAGGGACGGTCCTTTTTGGCAATTTCATTTTTTATAATAATTCTAATTCAAAAGTTTATTTATTTTTTATGAAGCAACAATTCGGGGGGACCAAAGAGCTACAATCTGTTATAAAATTACAGACTGTGCGATATTGGGAGTTGCAAAGAAAAAATAAATAAACTTTTATAAAAATAAACAAAATTGCCAAAAAGGACCGTCCCTGTTGGCAATTGGGTAGTTAGAAATCGTTTAAAGCCAGAATAGCTTTGGCGTAAATTTGGCAAGAAAGTAGAAGTTTATCAATATTAATAAATTCATCTGTTTGATGACACATATCTTTATCACCAGGGAAGTTGCAGCCAAAGGAAACACAATTATCAAAAGCACGAGCATAAGTAGCGCCACCAATAGCAATTGGTTCTAAATTAGAGTTGGTTTCTTGGTTATAAATATCACAAAGTGTTTTAACAAGTTTGTTTTCTTTAGGAATGTATAAAGCAGGTTTATAGGATATGGTATCAAAATCAACATTTAAGTAAGAACTGGTGTGTTTAATAAAGCTACTTCCAACCTCAATCATATTGATGGTTATAGGAATTCGAAGATTTAAGCCAATTTGTAAACTATTATTTTTAAAATAAAAGTCTCCTACATTTAAAGTTAATTTTCCAGATTCGTCCTCAAAATCGATTTCTAAGTTTTCACCATGATATTGTGTGTTAATATATTTTGTGAAGAAATCGAAAAGCTCAATAGAAATGCCATAATGGTTAAAAATTTTTGTTACGATAATAATTAAACGAGAAATAGCATTTACACCTAATTCTGGATGAGCTGCATGGCTTGGTGTACCATAAGAGGTTAGTTTTAAGTTTTCCTCGTCAATTTTATAAAGGTCAATTTCAAAGCCAGTATTTTTTATGATATTTCTTAAGTTTTCAATGAAATCCTGCATTGCTATTTTAGTAGAATTTATGTTTAATACAATACTACAAATTTTAGGAACAACATTAATTGCATTGCCATAAGTATTAATATCTTTTATAATAATGTCTTGTTTTAAAAGAGGAGAATAATCCATTTTTAAATAACTTGTTAATATAGCTTTTTCTGAATAGATGCATGGAAAATCTGCATCTGGACTAAAAGCAATAGAAGGAGATTCTTCATGCTTTTTATAATAGTTGATACATTTCCAATCATTTTCTTCATTTAGACCTAAAATTAAACGAACACGTTTATGAATTTGACATGTGTCTGCTACGGCTTTCATAGCATATAAACTACTAATAACAGGACCTTTGTCATCAATAGCACCTCGACCATAAATTTTATTATCTGCAATGGTTGCACTAAATGGAGGATAGGTCCAATTATCACCTTCTGGAACTACATCTAAATGCCCTATAATACCAATTAGTTCTTTTCCTTCTCCAAATTCAATATAACCACAATAACCATCTATATTTTTAGTTCGAAACCCCAAACTTTCTCCTAATTTTAAGGTGTATTCTAAAGCATCATTTATAGATTTTCCAAAGGGTTGAAGTGGATTATCAGAAGAAGAAATCACACTTGGAATTTGGATTAATTCTTGTGTTTTTTGTATAATTTCTTCTTTATATTTTTCTATATATTGTTTTATCATACAATCAGTCCTTTCTTAATTAATTTGTTTTTTCTATAGTATAACATAATATGCAAGACAAACTCTATTCATTCATGAAAATAATAAAAAAAGTTTTGACGAAAAAACGCGAAAATTGCGATGAAAAGTGAGATGTAAACTATTGAAAAAACTAGAAAAGTATGTTTAAATAGGATTATAATTTAAAAGTAGAATGAAATTTTTAAAATCCATTTTTTTATTTCGATAAAAATTCAAATAAAAAGAAAATAAACCAAAGAGGGAAGAAAAAAGAGAAAAGTAAAAGAAAAAACACAAATTTACTATAAAATAAAAATTGACGATATAATCAAAAAAGACTACAATGAAAGGAGAAAATATATGATAGAATTTACAATGGTAGATTACTGGAGATATCAATATTTATATCCAGTAAAATATACATTGAATGACACAAAAGAAGAATACAAAGTGGAAAAAACACATCAATATCATGATAAAGTGTTTAAAGAAATATTAGACAATAAAAAAGAATTTGTAAACTTTATCAAAACATATACAAAATACAAAACTGTAAATCTAAAGGAAAGTAATATAGAAAGATATAATCGAAAATTTATTACTTCTAATTTTCTAACTAAGGAATGTGATATCATTTATAAAGTAAAAGGAAGAAATGTATTTATAATTGTGGAGCATCAAAGTACAATAGATTATAAAATGGCAGAGAGAATGCATGAATATTGTATGGAGCTAATTAGAAGTATAAGAAAAGAAAGTGATAATCTAAATAAATTATATCCATTAATCTGTCCAATTGTATTTTATACTGGAAAAAAGAAGTGGGATGCACCAACAACCATTACAGAAGTGCAAGAAAAGTATGAAGGGATAGAACCATTAGCTTATCCCAAATATAACTTGATTGATAGTAATAATTATACCAAAGAAGAGTTGGTAAAAGAAAATACAGCAATGGCAAAGGCGATGTTATTTGAAAAACTAAGTACCAAAGAAGAAATGAAAGAAACATTAGAAAAACTTATTAAGAAAAAAATGACAAGTGAAGAAGAAAAATATTTACAAATTATATTAAGTTATTCAAATGATATTAGAAAAAAGCTAGAAAAAGAAGAAATAATGAAATATAAAGAAATTTTAAAAAAGAAGGGTGTGATTGATATGACGAACTTTGAAAGACTGTTAATCGAATTAATTGACGAAAAATGTGAACAATATCGTAAACAATATGAAGAAGGAAAAAAAGAAGGCGAAAAAGCTGGACAAAAAGCTGGGCAAAAGATTGGACAAAAGGTTGGACAAAAGAATGGGATACAAAAAGTGATTAATAATATGTTGAAAATGAAAATGAGTGATCAAATTATATTAGAGGCAACACAAGTAAATAAAAAAGAATTAGAAAGAATAAAACAAACATTAAAAGTTTGTTAGAAAGATATTGCTAAAAATAATAAAATAACTTAAAAACACTTGAAATTTATTCCAAAATATAGTACAATAGGTATGTCAAAAAGACATACCTTTTACTTAGCTGTAAGAAAAGCACCAAAACTTTAAGCTCAGTTAAAGGCAAATAAAAATAATAAGGTGTAAATTTGAAAAATAATTGCCATTTGACGTCGTTACACTTCATTTTCAATTTAATCAACGTACTATCGTACGCCTCATAAATTGAAAACTCGTGTGCCTAATCAAATAACAATTCTTTTCCAAATTAAATTGTGCCTTGAGAAAGGAGAAAAACAATGACAAAGGAAAGAAAACAAGAAGTCATTAATACTCATAAAAGAGAAGAAAATGATACTGGTTCACCAGAAGTACAAATTGCTCTTTTAACAGAAAGAATTAATGAACTAACAGAACACTTAAAAATCCACAAAAAAGACAATCACTCAAGAAGAGGTCTTTTAAAAATGGTAGGAAAAAGAAGAAATCTTTTAAACTACTTAGCAAAAAAAGACATCAACAGATACAGAGCGATTGTTGAAAAATTAGGACTAAGAAAATAAAATTAACAAAGCCCATAGCTTATTTTGCATGGGCTTTTTGTTAGTTATTTATGGAACTAGTAAACTCAAGCAAGTATTTAGGTAAGTAGCTTGTATAATGTCCTGTTAGTAAACAGAATATTATAGAGGTTACAATCTAATAAGCTTGCTTGCGATAAGAAAGGGATAGGACAATCCCAATTGGTGCAGAAAGAAAAAAGGAGGAAAAAATTTATGTTTAAAACTTATGAAACAGAATTAGCAGGAAGAAAATTAGTAATTGAAACAGGAAAAATGGCAGGATTAGCCAATGGAAGTGTATTAGTACGTTATGGAGATACTTGTGTGCTAGTAAATGTAACAGCTTCTAAAGAGCCAAGAGAAGGAATTGATTTCTTCCCACTATCAGTAGATTTTGAAGAAAAACTATATTCAGTAGGAAAAATTCCAGGAGGATTTTTAAAAAGAGAAGGGAAGCCAAGTGACAAAGCAATTTTAACATCAAGAGCAATAGATAGACCACTAAGACCACTATTTCCAAAAGATTTTAGGAATGATGTTGTAGTAGTAGGAACTGTACTTTGTGTAGAACAAGATAATTCACCAGAAGTAGCAGCTATGATAGGAGCAGCATCTGCATTAGCTATTTCAGATATTCCATTTAATGGGCCAACAGCTGCTGTAAATGTAGGATTAGTAGATGGAAAAATCGTTATTAACCCAACGGTAGAACAAAGAGAAAACAGTGATTTAACCTTAACAGTGGCAGCAACAGAAAAGAAAATTACCATGATTGAAGCAGGAGCAAACGAGGTTCCAGATGATATCATGTTAAAAGCAATCAAAGAAGCACATAAAGAAATCAAAAAAATCTGTAAATTTATCAAAAAAATACAAAAAGAAATTGGAAAACCAAAATTTGAATACCAATCATTTGAAGTTGACCATGATGTATATGAATTTATAGAAAATAACTTCAAAGAAGAAATGAAAGAAAAAGTACAAGAAGCAGACAAAGAGACAAGAGACAGAAATATTGATGAATTAACAAAGAAAATTGAAGAAACTTACACAGAAAAATTTGGAGAAGAAGCTTTTGAAGAACACAAAAAAGATGTAGGAGAAGCAATTTACAAATTAGAGAAAAAATGTGTAAGAGATATGATATATTTCGAACATAAAAGAGTAGATGGAAGAAAATTAGATGAAATTAGACCATTATCATGTGAAGTAGGATTATTACCAAGAACACATGGAAGCGCTTTATTTACAAGAGGACAAACCCAAGTACTATCAATTGCAACTTTAGGAATGATAAGCGAAGAACAAGTGCTAGATGGAATTGACATGGAAGAATCTAAAAGATATATGCATCATTACAACTTCCCAAGTTATTCCGTAGGAGAAGCAAGACCTAGCAGAGGGCCAGGAAGAAGAGAAGTAGGACATGGAGCATTAGCAGAAAAAGCATTAGTACCAGTATTACCATCTAAAGAAGAATTTCCATATGCAATTAGAGTGGTATCAGAAGTATTATCTTCTAACGGTTCTACCTCACAAGCAAGTATTTGTGGAAGCACATTAAGCTTAATGGATGCAGGGGTACCAATCAAGAGACCAGTTGCTGGTATTTCAACAGGATTAGTAACCAATCCAGATAAAGATGACGACTATGTAATGTTAGTAGATATCCAAGGATTAGAAGATTTCTTTGGAGATATGGATTTTAAAGTTGGAGGAACTTCAGAAGGAATTACAGCGATTCAAGTAGACATCAAATGTGATGGTTTAACTTATAATATCATTAAAGAAGCATTTGAAAGAACAAGAAAAGCAAGACAACATATTTTAGATGACATTATGGCACCAGTAATAAGCGAACCAAGACCAGATGTATCAAAATATGCACCAAGAATTGTAAGTACACAAATAAAAGTAGATAAAATAAAAGATGTTATTGGACCAGGTGGAAAAGTAATTAATAAAATTATTGAAGAAACAGGTGTAAAAATCGACATCGAAGAAGATGGACAAGTGTTCATTTATTCAAATGATAATGAAAAAGCAATTCAAGCACTAGAAATGGTAGAAGACATTGTAAGAGAAGTAGAAGTTGGCGGAATTTATTATGGAGAAGTTACTCGTATTATGAATTTTGGAGCTTTTGTTGACCTAGGATGTGGTGGAAAAGAAGGATTGCTACACATTTCTAAAATATCTAAAGAAAGAATTAAGAATATTGAAGATGTACTTCATGTTGGAGATAAGGTTACTGTTAAAGTTATCAATATTGATGACCAAGATAGAATTAACTTAAGCATGTTAGATTTTAATGATGGAGAATAAAGAAAAGAGTATCTTATGAAAATAAGATACTCTTTTTTCTGTTGAAACGTTTAGATATCTCTAATTATAGAGATGATACAGATAGCCAGTATAATAATTGCAATCAATTGGAAAGTTGCCATACAAATTAAAACTTTCCCAGGTTCGATAAATAAAGGCAAGCAACCCAGAACACTACAAAGCATACAAAAAGCTACTATAATAGCAATAGTCATAAAAGAATAACGTTTCATAATAAAATCCTCCTCTATACTTATAAAAACATTCCTCCTATGGAAGCGAGGATTAATAGTTACAATTGCACATAGCAATTCTACTTATAATTATACTGCATTTTACATAAAAAGTCAAAATCGCTCGGTCTTCATTTGAAAAACGATGTTTTTTGACCCCGTCCCAAAAAACATCCCCAAAATCATGGTTGCTATTTAGGCGGAAATCATATATAATAGAAAAGGAGGTACAAGAATGGAACAAACGAAGAAAAAGAATAGAATTAGTTATTTTTTTAGTTTAGCATTTTTGCTTGTTGTATTATATTTTGCTTATCAATATTATCAAATGAATAACTTTAATAATTTTATAAGAAGTGAAACCAATTTACATACCTCTCAATTTACAAGAGATAAAGAAATAAAATATGAAGAACAAAATAGCTACAAAATAGAAAATCCAGATTATAATGATGCCATGTTTTATAAAAAAGTAGGAGTGAAGAAAAATCAACCATATAAGGTAACTTGTATGGTAAAGACGAATAATGTACAAGCAAAAGAAGAGACATCGGGATTAGGGGCACAAATATCCATAGAAGGAACTACAGAGAGATCAGTAGCTATTAGTGGAACACAAGATTGGCAAAAGATAGAATTGATTTTTAATAGTAAAGATAGAGAAGAGGTAAATCTTGGATTTCGATTAGGAGGATATTTAGGTGAGGTAAAAGGAGAAGCATGGTTTTCGAATTTTACGATAGAAGAAGGAATGGCAGACCAAAACAACAATTGGAAATTTGCTTGTTTTATTTTTCGAACCACAGATGTTACCATCAATCAAAAACAAGTAAAATTACAAGTGACACGGAAATGATGTAACAGATATTACCAATACCATTCATCTATTTGAAACAGCTTGTAACACATTGTCAAATGGGAAGATGACAGCAGATTGTGATATTTATGAGATAAATACACCATTATCTCAATTATCTTATGATGAGGAATTTGGGTATTATGTAGCAGCAGAAGATATCGAGGGTCAAATAAAAGATATAGTAGCAGCTCATGACTATGACCATATTTTTGCGATTGTAAGATTACGGAGATGAAAAACATGAAAATGATATCGAGGTAAATGATTGGATTGGACTAGGCTCTATGGACTATTATGGAATTGGATTTTCCAATATACGTTTACCAAATGATTCAAGAAATTATGTTTATAAATATAATAGAAGGATTAATACCTTTCCAGAGGAAGTTTTTTTACATGAATTTTTGCATTCCTTAGAAAGAAATGCAAAAGAATATGGATATGAAAGACCAGAATTACATGACTATGAAAAATATGGATATAGAAATGAACAATTAGCAGGACAGAAAAAATGGTATACTGATTATATGAACCAAAACATTAATACTACAGCTGGAAAAATTGGATTACCACCAGAGATATATACATTAAAACCAGCCAAGAATAGTAACTTTGAATATTCTTATCAAATGCCAGAAGTATTTAAACAACCAGAAAATTTAATAGAAGAAATAAAAGGAATAGTAAGCAATTTAATCAGTAAAATAAAAGGAATAAGGGGTGTCTCCTAATCCCTTTGAGAAAGGAAAAATAATGAAAGTATCAGATTTTAATTATGAATTACCAGAAGAATTAATTGCACAAACACCAATTGAAAAAAGGGATACCTCAAGATTAATGGTGTTAAACAGAGAAAAACAAACAGTAGAACACAAAATTTTCAAAGATATCATTGATTATTTAGAACCAGGAGATGTACTAGTTAGAAATAACACAAAAGTGTTACCAGCAAGATTGTATGGAAAAAAAGAAACTGGGGCCAATGTTGAATTTTTACTTTTAAATAATATAGAAGGAGATATATGGGAATGTATTGTAAGACCGGGGAATAAACTTCATGTTGGAACGAAGGTGATTTTTGGAGAAGGATTATTAGAAGCGGAAATATTAGAAATAATGCCAGGAGGAACTAGAAAAGTAGAATTTCATTATGAAGGAATTTTTAATGAAATTTTAGATCAAATTGGACTAATGCCATTGCCACCTTATATTCATGAAGAACTAAAACAAAAAGATAGATACCAAACCGTATATGCCAAATATGATGGCTCTGCAGCAGCACCAACAGCTGGCTTACACTTTACAGAAGAACTATTAGAAAAATTGCAAGAAAAAGGAATTATTATTGCAAATGTAACCTTACATGTTGGAATTGGGACTTTTAGACCAGTTAAAGAAGAAACGGTAGAAGCCCACCAAATGCACTCAGAACATTATTATATTAAACAAGAAGATGTTGATAAAATAAACAATGCCAAGAAAAATGGGAAAAGAGTTATTGCAGTAGGAACCACCTCTTGCCGTGTATTAGAAACAGTAGCAGATGAAAATGGGCATATAAAAGAGGCAGAAGGAGATACGCAAATATTTATTTATCCAGGTTATTCATTTAAAATATTAGATGGACTAATTACTAATTTCCATTTACCACAATCAACATTATTAATGTTAGTATCAGCTTTAGCAGGAAAAGATTATATTATGAATGCATATGAAGAAGCTGTAAGAGAAAAGTATCGTTTCTTTAGCTTTGGAGATGCTATGTTTATTTGTTAATGGTCAAATTGAGACAGGCACAACTTGACCATAACCAAAAAAAGGAGAAAGATAAAATGAAACCAGCAGTAACCTATGAATTATTACACGAATGTAAACAAACAGGAGCAAGAAGAGGGGTAATACACACACCACATGGTGATATTCAAACACCTGTGTTTATGCCAGTAGGAACACAAGCTACTGTAAAATCTATGACACCAGAAGAATTGAAAGAAGAAGTGAAGGCAGAAATTATATTGTCAAATACTTATCATTTATATTTAAGACCAGGAAGCAAAATTGTAAGAGAAGCGGGAGGGTTACACCAATTTATGAATTGGGATAGACCTATTTTAACAGATAGTGGAGGATTTCAAGTATTTAGCTTAGGTGCTTTAAGAACAATTACAGAAGAAGGGGTTGAATTTAAATCTCATTTAGATGGTAGTAAACATTTCTTTTCACCAGAGTCAGTTATGGGAATTGAAGAAGATTTAGGCAGTGATATTATGATGGCATTTGATGAATGTGTGGAACATGGAGCAAGTTACGAATATACCAAACAGTCAATGGAAAGAACGACTAGATGGGCAAAAAGATGTAAAGAGGCTCATAAAACGGTTGATAAACAAGCTTTATTTGGTATCATACAGGGTGGATTTTATAAAGATTTAAGAACCAAAAGTGCAGAAGATTTAATTGCCTTAGATTTACCAGGATATGCAATTGGAGGAATCAGTGTAGGAGAGCCAAAAGAAGACTTTTTAGACATTTTGCAATATACTGCTCCATTGATGCCAAAAGATAAACCAAGATATTTAATGGGAGTAGGAACACCAGATTATTTGATTGAAGCAGCTATGGCAGGAATTGATATGTGTGACTGTGTGTTACCAACTAGAATTGCAAGAAATGGAACAGCTATGACATCACATGGAAAAGTAGTGGTAAGAAATGCAACTTATGAAAGAGATTGGGGACCTTTAGATCCAGAATGTGATTGTTATACTTGTAAAAATTATACAAGAGCCTATATTAGACATTTGGTAAAAACAAATGAGATTTTAGGAGATAGATTATTATCAATTCATAACCTAAGGTTCTTGACTAATTTGATGGAAAGAGTTAGAATAGAAATAGAGAATGATAATCTGGGTAATTTTCGAGAAGAATTTTATCGAAAATACGGATATATTAAATAAATGGAGGTACATACGATGAATTTGATTGAAGAAAGTTTCCAAAACAAAGAAGAAAAAAAGAAAAAGAGAACGACTAGAATAATATTAGTAGCTATGATTTTAGTGTTCATGATTATTGTAGCAATTGTTGTTTATTTAATGTATGCACAAAGTCAAGTTATGACTTTAACAATTGATGGAAAAGCCAATGATAAAATAAAAAGTTTATTGGTGTTTGAAAATGATGGAACGGTTTATGCTCCAATCAAAGAAATAGCACAATACTTTGGGTATGATAGTTTCAATGGAGAATATAGTGAAAAATCAGAACAACAAAGTAAATGTTATGTGCAAAACGAAAGTGAAATAGCAAACTTCGAATTGGGACAAAATAAGATATATAAATTAGACTTAACGAAAAATAATGCAGATTATGAATATGCTTATATAAAAAATCCAGTTAAGGCAATTAATGGAGTATTATATACTTCAACAGAAGGACTTGAAAAAGCATTTAACATCAGTTTTGATTATGACAAAGATAAAAATAGTATAACCATTTTTACATTGCCATATTTATATCAATATTATGCAAGCCAAGTATTAGATTATGGTTATATGGAACTTAATAATGTGTTTGCTAACCAAAAAGCAATTTTAAAAAATCAATTAGTTGTTTTAAAAGATAAAGATAAAAAACAAATAGGTGTAATAGGAGTAGATGGAAAAGCTATATTAGAACCAAAATATGATAATATTACATATCTACCAAATACAGGAGATTTCTTAGTGGAAACCAATAGTAAAGTTGGAATTTTGTCAGCTTCTGGTGAAACAAAAGTACAAATTATCTATGATAGTATTGAATTAATGGATAGTGATGCTGGTTTATATGTAGCTAAAAAAGACAATAAATATGGTGTAATCGACATTAGAGGAAACATCAAAATTTATATTGAAAATGATGAAATAGGAGTAGACATTTCTAAGTTTGCACAAAATGGCATCAAAAATAAATACATATTAGTAGATAATTTAATTCCTGTAAAGAAAGATAAATTTTGGGGATTATATGACAAAAATGGAAACCAAGTAGCAGAATATAAATATGATAATTTCGGATACATTGCTTCTAACAATAAAGATGCCATGAATTTATTAGTAATTCCTAATTATAAAGTATTAGTGGCATGTAAGGATAAAAAATATACTTTGATTAATGCATCTGGTTCAGAATTATTTGCTACTGTGGCAGATGATATCTACATGACGATTAGTGGAGGAGAAAAACATTATTACATTACCATAAATGATCAAAAAATAGATGCGGAACAATGGATGGATGCTAATGGAATTACAGCATCTTCAGCTGGTACTACAAATAATCAAAATAAAGATGAAAAACCAAATAATTCTGATTCACAAGAAGAAAATAATAATGACAATAATGATGGAAATCAAGACCAAAACAATGATGACAATAATAATGAAGAAGAAAATGGTGAAGATGATAGCTATGAAGATGACGAAAACTATGATGATGAAAATTATGGCGATGAGGACTTTGAAGATGATGGGGACGAAGGAGATAGCTATGATGATGATATGGGAGCTTAATCCTAAAAAAGATTTGAGAAGAAATTCTTAAATCTTTTTTTTATAATATTTACAAAAAAATAAAAAAATTTCTTAAAAGCATTTACATTTCTTTAAAAGTTGTATACAATAAGTTAGAATGAAGAAAAATGTCAAAAAATGAGAAAAAACAAAAGAAAATAAGAAAAAGAAAGGAAGAACATCCATGAAAATTTTAATGTTAACATGGGAATACCCACCAAGAGTAGTAGGAGGAATTGCAAGAGTTGTCTATGACTTATCAAGAACTTTATTAAAAGATGGTCATGATGTAACAGTAGTAACTTATCGAGACGGAGAAGCTCCTTATTTTGAAGATGACAAAGGAGTAAAAGTATATCGAGTAGACAATTATATGATTAATCCAAACAACTTTATTGATTGGGTAATGCAAATGAATTTCAACATGTTAGCTAAAGCAAATGAAATTATTGCAGAACAAGGTAACTTTGATGTAATTCATGCACATGATTGGTTAGTAGCCTATGCTGCTAAAACATTAAAAAATTCTTATAATATACCAATTGTATCTACCATTCATGCAACAGAAGCTGGAAGAAATAGTGGTATTCATGATGAACAACAAAGATACATTAATGATACAGAATGGATGTTAACATACGAATCAGCAGAAGTAATTGTAAACAGTAATTATATGAAAAGTGAATTACAAAGATTATTTGGACTGCCTTACGAAAAAATCAATGTAGTACCAAATGGTGTAAATATGAATTTGTTTAATGGAATAGAAAGAGACTATGATTTCAGAAGAAAATATGCTATGGACAATGAAAAAATAATTTTGTTTATGGGAAGATTAGTCTATGAAAAAGGAATACAACATTTAATTTCAGCCATGCCTAAAATCTTAGCAGGATATCATGATGCCAAACTCGTAATTTGTGGAAAAGGTGGCATGTTAGATGAATTAAAACAACAAGTAAGTAGTAT
>CANEEJ010000031.1 GCA_947426525.1 uncultured Clostridium sp.
AGGTTATGCTGGTGGTATCATGTCTGCTGCTGTAGATGGTATTAAATGTGCTATGGCTCTACTCAAAAACAATTAATTGTTTTTGAGTTTTTTTATGATTTCACATAAACTTTCTACCAAATAATCAACATCTTCTTTGGTGTTGTCTTCTCCAAAAGTAACTCTTAATGCCCCTTGTGCTAGTTCATTTGGTAACCCAATACTAGCTAAAACATGAGAGGGAGCAGACGAGCCAGAAGTACACGCAGAACCTGCTGATGCACAAATTCCTTTAGCATCCAAGTTTAATAAGAGTGCTTCCCCATCTATACCAGGAAAAGCAAAGTTAGCATTTCCTGGCAATCGATTTTCCATTCCACCATTTAATACTGCTCCTTCTATCTTTTGCTGTACTTGTGCTATAAAGTAATCCCTTAATTCTCTTAAATGTGTCATATGCTCTTTTAAATGCAAGTTAGCTAATTCACATGCTTTTCCTAGCCCTACAATTCCTGCGACGTTTTCTGTTCCCGCTCTTTTATTTTTTTCTTGATGTCCACCATCCATAAATTTTTTAAATTCAATTCCATTCCTTACATATAATGCACCAATTCCTTTAGGCGCATATAATTTATGACCAGATAATGATAAGCTATCAATTCCCATCCTTTTTACATCAATGGGAACATTTCCACACGCTTGCACAGCATCGGTATGAAACACAATGTTATACATTCTTGCAATTTTCGAAATCATCGTAATAGGTTGTATGCTTCCTATTTCATTATTGGCAAACATGATACTAATTAAAATGGTATCATTTCGAATCGAGTTCCTTAGTTCTTCTATATTAATAATCCCCTCTTTATCTACTTTCAAATATGTTACTTCAAATCCTTGCTTTTCTAGCATTTGGCAGGTATGGAGTACAGCTGGATGTTCAATTTGAGAGGTAATAATATGTTTTCCCTTTTTCTTATTGGCATAAGCAATTCCTTTGATAATAGTATTGTCACTCTCTGAGCCACATCCTGTAAAATAAATCTCATTACTATTACAATTAATTAAACTAGCTACTTTTTTTCTTGCCTCTTCAATTGCCTTTTTCGAAATTCTTCCAATGCTATAAAGTGATGAAGCATTACCATATTTCTCTGTGAAATATGGTAGCATTTCTTCTAAAACTTCTTCTTTCACTCTCGTTGTCGCTGAATTATCAAAATATCTTATTTTCATTTTTCACTTCATTCCTTCCTTTCTACATTATATTCTAATTCGTTCATTATATTTCCTTAATTTTATCCAAATTTTTAATAACTGCTTGGTACCCATATTGATAGCACTTATCCATTTTTTCAACATCTAAAAGTCCTGTTTTATCTGTTGCAATAGTCATAATAAAGTCACTTTGTTCTAAACTTTCTTCTGATATTTTATTTCCCATAATATCAATCGTTCTCATGGCAATATCCATCATATTACTATTTTCATCTATATCATCTGCTTTGAAATTAATAGCAATTACTTTATCTGCTCCTTGTTTTTTTACTTCAGCAACAGGAATATTATCTAAAATCCCTCCATCTAAAAACTTATGTGTTTTAAAATCACATGGGCAAAACACACCAGGAAAGCTACTACTGGCTCTTACCGCTTTTCCTATTGAAATATCAGTAATATATTGCGATACATCTTCACTTTGTTTTGGTATTTGATTGGTAAAAATATATTCTTTTGAACGTATAACATCAACAGTTGGAATAACTAATGGCATTTTTGTAATATCACTTATCTTTCTAATCCCTTTTCGTAGCGCTATTGTATTGTAAGCTTCTTCTATACTTTCTCCTGTGTTTAGTCCGTGAAATACATACCTTTTTATTCATCATAAAATTACCAATTCCAGATATAATTGGCGACGAATTCATTTCTACCATATCTTTTGCATATCTTTTAAACAATATGTAAATATAATAAGGAGAATATCCCATTGCATAAAGAGAAGCTACTAAACTTCCTGCACTAGTACCTCCTATCACATCAATTGTAATTCCATTATCCTCCAATGCTTTTAATGCTCCTGCATGTGCAATTCCTCGAATTCCACCTCCTGATAAAGCAATTCCTAATTTCAAACTAACACCTTCTTCTTTCTACTTTTCTTCTATTAGTATTTACTAATAATATGAATTTAAACGTGAAAACGCTATTACATACAACAAAAAATAGGAAAAGTTCATGAACCTTTTCCTATTTTAACTTTTTTAATTTTCATCGGTATAATAAAACTCACCAAAACCATAAATAACTTGATAATAGTTTTTAATAAAAGTTGGTTGTTTTTGATTTTCTATTTTATAAATTGGTTCAGCCACTTCTTGTCCTTGTTCATTAATAGCTCCCCATTTACCTTCTTTTTTTATAGTTGCAAATCCATATTGATTAAATTCAAAAGCTTTATCATACTTATAATCAACAATTACTTTTCCTTCTTTATCTACAAATCCATATTTTCCATCTTTCGTGGAAACAAATAATTTATGGTCTTTGTAAACTTCTGTATTTTTTAATTCTTTTCCATTCTTATCAAAATATTTTATTTCTTCTTCATTAAATATCTTAATATAGGTATCTTCTACTTCAATTGTTGCATCTTTCATTTCACAAGCTTTTTCCATATTTCTTGTATATATTTGTATCGTTTTGTTATCTGGTGATGCTTGTATTAAATCTGTATTTTTTATCTTTTGTAATGAATCATGATTTGCTTCTACTTTTATCGTTCCTTTATCATCTATAATCCCCAATTTTCTATTTTCATTACTGATAATAAAATAATTATCATATAGATATTCAATATAACTATATTTTTCTTCAATTAATTGTTTTCCTTCTTGATTAATTACACCATAAGTTGTTCCATTTTCATTATTAATTCGAATTTTATATTTTTCATTATCTGTATTTAATATTGCTATATTAGCATCTATTTTTGCTTCTGTTCCGTTGTTATTATATACTGTTGTTCCTTGTTCATTTTGTGCATAGAAATAAATTCCTGTAATATCAATTTGGTTATATTGTACTGGGACAATTACTTTTCCTTCTAAATTTGCAATTCCATATTTTTTACTTTTTTCAATCACAAATACTTTGTTATTAGCATCATATTGTATCGATTGGTATTCATTTCCTAGAATGTTTTCCGCATTTTTGTTCACTCCAAATTGTCCATTTTTTGATGCTATTAAATAAGCATTTTGATTCTCTTGTATTTCTGTAACTCTTGAAATTGCATTGTATTCAGATTTCAATACTTCTTTTCCTTTATGATTTAAATAACCATATCGATATCCTTCTTGTGTTTTGATTAATACGATATATCCTGCATTTTGGTATTTATTTTCATCTGTATAATAACCATCTACTTTTATTTCATCATAAGCAATTTCAATAAGACGGTTTCCCTTCATGTTAATAACACCATATTTATCGTTTTGCTTCACTAGTAGTTCGCCTTCTTTATATGGCAAACTATTCATTTCATCATAGATTGGTTTGGTAATTTCTTTTCCTTCCAAACTAATTAATCCATACTTTCCATCTTTGCTATATTTTAGTACACTTTTTTCATAAATTAAATCGCCTACTATGTTTTCTAATTGAATTGGTTGGATATTAGAATAATTGGTAACTAGTTCTTCTTTCTTTTCATTTAATACCTTCGTATTTTCTCCTTGATAACATACAAATACTGCTTTTTCTGGATTTGGTATTTTTATTTGACTATATTCAGGTGTAATAATAATATTTCCCTGTCTGTCTATAACACCATATTGATTATTTTGTTTTAATACAAAATAATTGTGTTGTTTTATTTGCTCTACTTCATAATCTTTTCCTTTTTCAAGAACAAATTGGTAAATTCCTATTCCTGCTATTGCTAGCATGATTACAATAGCAATCACAATCATGATTTTATATCTCTTTTTCATATTTATTCCTCGATTTCTTCTACATTATTTTTACAAGCTTTTACTTTTAAAATTCTCTTATCTTCATATTCTTCTATTTTATAAGTTACTGTTTCTGTATCAATGGTAGGTAACTCTTCTTCGTTTGGAATTCTTCCTAGTTTTTCTTGTAAATATCCCGAAATGGTATCATAATCACCTTCTGGAATTTTAGCATCTAATAATTTATTAACATCATTTATTGTCATACTTCCACTTAGTAGATAGGTATTAGGATCAATTTGTTCATATTCTTTTTCTTCTTTGTCATACTCATCAAAAATATCTCCTACTAATTCTTCTAAGATATCTTCCATTGTAATCAATCCTGCTGTACCACCATATTCATCTACAATGATAGCTATTTGTTTTTTATTTTTTTGTAGCTCTTTAAATACTTCATTGATTAATCTATTTTGTGATACAAAATAGGCATCTTTTACTACATGTTTTACTTTAAATGATTTCTTATTAATATTTTTTAAAACATCTTTTACATATAAAATTCCTTTAATTTCATCAATTGTTTCTTCATAAACAGGTATCCTACTATAACGATACTCTTCTCCGTGAAAGTTCTTGTAGTAATTCTTCATTACTAATATTAATATCAACTGCAAAAATGTCTTTTCTATGTCTCATAATTTCAGAAACTGTAATGTCATTAAA
This sequence comes from uncultured Clostridium sp., assembly GCA_947426525.1. GTDB lineage: Bacteria > Bacillota > Clostridia > TANB77 > CAG-508 > CAG-269. The sequence continues at coordinate 4,662 of CANEEJ010000031.1, forward strand.
TTCAAATACATTATTAATTAGTTCTTTTTCATCTTCTTGTATGGTTCCTTTTTCTTCCCCTTGGTCTATCAACATTTTTATTTCTTCTTCTGTTACTGATTCTTCTTCATTTTCACCTACACCAAATAGTTTGGATACACCATTTGTAACAATCGTCAAAAATTTGACAAACGGAGATGCTATAATAGAAATTGCTCTAATAATTCCTATCGTAGCAAATGATATTTTTTCATAATTCTTCATAGCAAATCTTTTTGGTACTAATTCTCCAAATATTAAGGTAAAGAAAGATAAAATAATGGTTATAATAACAATAGAAATACTTTTCCATACTCCTAAGCTAATTACAGGTATTATTTGATACAATATAGGTGCTAACTTTTCTGCAAAAGCATCAGAAGCAAAGGCACTTGATAGAAAACCTGCTAAAGTAATTCCTATTTGTATCGTTGCTAGGAACTTACTTGGTGACTTTATCATTTTTTCAATTTGTTTTGCTTTTTTATTTCCTTCTTTTGCTTGTTTCTCAATTCTTGCATCATTTAAAGAAATAAATGCAATTTCAGCTGCTGCAAAAAAGGCATTTAATGCAATTAGTATTATTAAAATGATTAACTGTGATATCATTTGGTATCTACTCCTTTTATTATTTATTTATTTATTTCTTATTATATCCGTTTTTTATTTTTTTTTCAATAAATTTATAATTTTTGTGACTTTTTCTTCCTACATTCCAGTTACTGGCAATATTTTTCTACTATTCACTGTTTTAGCTTTTATTTTTTTGTCCACTTCTATTTTCGGCTTTTCTTCTTTATTATTATTCATAGTTATTGTATATTGTTCATGTAATGCTATTTGTAATTCAATTAATTCTGGATAAGCTTGATATCCTTCTTTCGCTTTTGTTTCTTTCAAATAGTATTTTCCTGGAATTAAATATTTGATTTCAATTTTTCCATCCTTATCAGTCTTTAAATCTGCATATACTACCTTTCGCTTTTCATCTAATAATTCAAACTCTGTACCTTCCAATCTTTCTTTTGTTTTTTCATCTTCTTTCAAAAGTATAATTTTGGTTTCATTTTCTGGATATTCATCTCTTTCTTCTCCTGCTCCATCTTCATAAGTTGCTACTGTTAATGCATAATCTTGGTATCCACTATTAGGTGCTACACCATATAAAACAGGCTTTGTTTGTACTTGTCCTTCTACTGTTAATTTTATACTTCCTGCTTCTGTCATGTTTTTAATTGGTATTAATACTTTAAAAGCCTCATTTGCCATAAATTGGTTTTTCTCTTTATTTTTCTCATCTGTTACTTTTATTCCTCCTATATTTTGAGAATTTTCTTTTACTATTTTTATTGTGTAATCTTTTAGATTGGCATTTGCCGTTACTTTGAAAGTTTTAGATACATATTCTTTCTCTATATTATCTTGTTTCCATTCACTTTCCACTTTTTGGATTTGAATTGTACTAGATAATTTCGTTTCATTTGACTGATTGGCATTTTCTATGATTTGATACATAGCTCTTAAAGTCCTAGCCCCTGCTTCTCCTATTCCTTCATAATCAGCTGGATTATTTCCATGTATGTAACAGTAAACTGCTTGTTTTGTTGCCGTAAAAGCTTCTTCTTTGCTGGCTACTCCTAATTCTTCTATTGTTTTATAGGGATATCCATTGATAATTCTTCTCCATAATCCCACGTCCTTTATGCTCTCTTGTACAGATACATTATAACTTCCTGTTTCTGCTCCGTGGTTTAGTTTTATCCATACAATAAGCTGGATATTCTCCTCCATTATCACTATATTGTATATAGCTAACTTTTACAATCCCTCCTTTATATTTTAATAATGCTCCACAATCCCCTGTGGTATATAAATTGGCTGTATTAATTGACGTAGCATACACCGCATTTACGAATCCTAATGCATTCATAATAAAAATAGCCAAAAATACAAATATTCTTCTTATCTTACTTTTTTTCTTTTTCAAATTTTATCACTTTTCCTTTCTTTTATTTTTTGTTTTCAATGGCTTTCACACATCTTCTATAATTAGGTTCATTTTCTACACAAGTAATAAGTGTAAGCCTATTATCTTCTGTATTTTCTAAACAGGATAAATCAGTTGCCTCTATAATCTCATTTTTTTCTACTAGATACTCTCTATTGTTATTTTCATAATAGTAAATAATTTTATCACCTTCTTTTAATGTTTTTACCTCAGCAAAATAATTGTTCTTATAGCCTCGATTATGAGCTGCTAAACAAATATTTCCTATCCATTTTTCACTCTCTTCAAAATGACCTATATATTGATTCATTATTTCTTTTGTAGTTCCTTCTGCAATGATTGCTTTTAACTTAATATTGGGAATTTCTAGACACCAATTTTCTTCTATTATGGCATCTTTATTAGAATATAAAACTTCTGCTTGATTTTGTTTTTCTAAATTTACTGAAAATCCTGCTTTCAAAACCGCCTTGGAAGGTGAAAAAACAAAATCATATGGTAAACGATTTAGAAATAATACTACTATAATAGTAATAATAAATGCTACCAGGTTAATATACCAGGTGCTATATTTTAAAGTTCCTATCTTATCACACTCCTTTAGTTTCACTTATTACTTTTGGGAAAAGCTTTAAGAAATAATTTTTTCGAAAAAATTCATTGAATTAATTTAAAAATTTAAGTTAACTTGTTTTATATGATACTATATTTTCTTTTATTTGTAAAGAACTTTCCATCGCAATTTTCGACAAACTACTGCTAAAAGTATGAAATTTATCACAAAAGACAGAAATATTTCTATCTTTTATGATAAACACTTTTCAATTTTTTTTATTTCTTCTTTTGTTAATCCTGTAATTTCTTCTATATCTTGAATTTGCATATTCTTTTGTAACATTTTTTGGACTGTCCTTCTGATTGTTTCTGTTATTCCTCTTTTTTCTCCTTTCAATTCTAAATCAAATAGCATTTTGGTTAATGGGCTCATAGATATCTCCTCCTTTTTCTCTATTTCTTGTAACATTTTATTGGTTGTTTCTTCTCCTAATTGTGATGCTATTATATTTTCAATTATTTCTGCTAAGACTTTTTTGTCTTCTTCCTTGTCTATCATTTTTATGATTTTTTCAACTTGACTTGTTAGTTGTGTTTTATTTTTACATTTTTCTATCATCATAAAACTTGAAAATAACGTCTTCTTTTCTTCCAATTTTTCAAATGTAAAATCTTGTACCGCTATTAAATTATACAACCAATTTATTTGATATTTCTTGTAATCCTTTGTTTGATATTGTTTTTCAGAAAATTTTGTTTTGGCATTCCATGTTTGAATACCTGTATAAACTACAATTGGTACTACAATTGGATATAATCCATAGTTATAGTTCTTTTCTTTACGCATAATTTCTTGCACATAAATTCCCATTCTTTCTAACATTTCTTTATCTATTGTACTTTGGTGTTCTACTAAAAAATAAATCGGTATTTGCTTAAATTTATATAAAATATCCATATATCTACCTTTATATTTTTTAGTAATAACTTCTGTTGGACATTGTACTAACTCTTCCTCTTTTATCGTTTCTTTTAAATCCAGAAAATTATTTAAAAAATTAGCCATTTCGCTTTTTCTATTTAGTATGGTTTTAAACATTTTGTCATGCCTTTTGTCAATTTCTTCTATTTTTTGTTTATTATATTTCTTATCTTCTTTTACTTCTAATTTATATTTTTCTTCTGTTTCTTTTAACATTGTTTTAGAACATTGGTAAAAATTTTCCAAATAATCTAATCTTGTTATCCATTTCACTTTGTTTCCTCCTTTTTATAATACAATCCCAAAATTCATTTGTCAATGTTTATTACATGGTAAATTTAATATTTTTTCTTCTTTTTGCTTATATTTTTATTTATTTTTCTTGATTTTTGGAAATTTTTAGATTTAAATTTCAATAAAAAAATTAGACCGAAATATGTTTAATATCATACCATATTTTGAACAAAAGTCAATCTTTTTTCATCGCAATTTTCGACAAAAAAAAGAAAGTCTCTATAACTTTCTTTCTAAATACTTAAATCTAGTTCTAAATAAAACTCTACTCCATTTTCTTGGTTTATAACACCATACATATTTCCATAGTTATTCATAATCGCTTTTACAAAAGATAAACCTATTCCTGTTCCTCCATTTTCCCTATTTCTAGATTCATCTACTTTATAAAAACGATTCCAAATTCTAGCTATATTTTCTTCTGCAATTTTATCACCTGTATTAAACACTTTAACTCTCACTTTATTTTTCTCAACATCTACTATATTCTCTATTTTTATATATTTTTCTCCTTCTACCTCTTTTACATGCTTCATGGCATTGGTTATATAATTACTTATTACCTGTTCAATATAAAAATCATCAGCAAATACATTAATTTCATTTGAGGTTTCCCATAGCACTTCTACTTGTTTTTCTTCTAATATTACTTGTGATTTTCTCATCACTTCTTTTTCTAATTCAACTATATTAAATGATTTATCTTCAAATTCTCTTTTTCCATATTCCAATTTCATTAATTCTAATAATTGTTTCACCAATCGATCCATTTTATTGGTTTCATCTAAAATAACTTCTGCATAAAATTTTCTACTCTCTTCATCAGAATTAACATTTTCCAATAGCCCTTCACTATAACCTTGGATTAAAGCAATTGGTGTTTTAAGTTCATGAGATACGTCTGATATAAAGCTTTTTCTCATTTCATCAATCTGTGATTTCTCTTCAATATCTTTTTCTAATTCTATGTTAGTATTTCTCAATTGCTTAATTGTTTTTTCTAATTTATCTGACATACTATTGATGCTTTTTCCTAAATTATTAATTTCATCATCTACATCTGAAACCCTATATTTTTGACTAAAATCTAAATTTGACATCTTTTTTGCGATATCATTTAGTTGTGTTATTGGGTCACCAAATTTTCTAGAAACATAAGATACAATAACAGCGGCTATTAAAATAGCAAAACCAGCCATTAGGTATAGAAAATTATTGGATATTTTTACACTTTCTTGAATCGAAGTAATAGGAATTCTAATGTATAGTAAATAGCCATTATCTAATGTAGCTGATAATAAAATATAGGTAATACCATTTTGTGTATCTTTTATCTTTTTAATATTAAAATGTTCTTCTTTTTCTAATATCTCTCCCATATTACTGTTAAATCGACTTGTCATTTCCTTCATTTGTCCTAAAGTAGAAAAGAAATCTTTATTAGAAGTATATACATTAACATTTTGATTGTTTTTGATTAAAATATCAAAATTGTTATTAATGGCTATCTTTTCTAACTGGACTTCCAAATTAATAACTTGTTCTCCTTTATAATAATCATTTACTACTTCATATACAGATTTTAATGCTCTGGTTTTACTAAAAATGTAAAATTGTCCAAAAACAAAATTATTAACTAAGATGAGAAACAAAATAATTAATAAAATTACAAGTGATAATGTCATAAAAAGTTTTACTCTTACAGAGTGAATTGCTTTTTTAAATTTCTTCATTTTTGAAATCGCCCCCTATTTTGTTTCAAACTTATAACCTATTCCTCTCATGGTTTTTATATATTTTCCTCTTTTTCCTAATTTATGTCTTATTTTTTTGATATGGCTATCAATCGTTCTTGAATCGCCATAATAATCATAATTCCAAACATTATTTAATATTTTATCTCTTGACAAAGCAATGTTTTCATTTTCAATTAAATATACTAATAATTCATATTCTCTTAGACTAAGTTCTATCGCTTTTCCATCTATTTTTACAGTTCGCCCTTCACGGTCTATTTCTATACCAGCATAATCACGTACTTCTGTTGTATCTTTTGTAGTCCTTTTTAGAATAGCTTCCACTCTTGCTACCAATATTTTAGGACTAAATGGCTTTGCTATATATTCATCTACTCCTAATTCGAATCCAAACAATTCATCTTGTTCTTCTCCCCTTGCTGTTAGCATGATAATTGGAACTTTAGATTCTTGTCTAATTTGACGAAGTACAGACCAACCATCTAATTTTGGCATCATAACATCTAGTAAAATTAAAGTAATTTTATTTCTGTTTTCTTCAAAAACTTCTAGCGCTTTTTCACCATCTTCTGCTTCTAAAATACTATACCCTTTTGCCTTCAAAAAATCTTTAATCAATTTTCTCATTCTTTGTTCATCATCTACTATCAAAATACAATGATTAGCCATTTTTACCACTCCCATTATTTTTGTTTTTATTTTAACAATTTTTTATGTCTATTTTGTGAATTTTTATTAAAATTAAAAAGTTGCTATTTTACAAAGATATCTAGCAACTTTTCTCTTTCTATTTTTTTATTTGAACTGTCTTTGTATCATATGCCAATTCGATGTTTTCTTCTTTCAAAATTCTCATAATTTTATAATTAATATCTTCTCTTTCTGCAATATAACTATTATAATCAACAGAGTCTGTAAAACTACAAATCAAGACATTTAATCCATTATCTGCTATGGTATCAAATTTAACAATAATAGAGTCATCATAAATGGCATCTCTTGCTTGTAACATATCTTCTACTCTCGTTTGAAATTTTTCTAATTTTTCTAGTGGTGTATCTAGTTCAATGCATAAATTCAAACGATATCTTCTTTTTTCCATTTTACTCCAATTGATAATAGAAGCATTGGAAATGATAGCATTTGGTATGTTAACAACAGAATTTTCAAATGTTCTTATTCTAGTACTTCTAAAAGTGATATCTTCTACTGTTCCTTCAAAAGTATCTACTTGTATCCAATCTCCTACAATAAATGGTTTATCTAAAAAGACAACAACACCTGCAAATAAGTTTTTAGCGGTATCTTGTGCTGCCAATGTAAAAATTACTCCACCAATTCCTAGACCTGCTACTAGTCCATTTAAATTAACTCCTAATGTAGTTATCGTAATAAAACCTGCTATGATGTAGATAACGGCACGAATAATTTTTAGGGCAAAATCGAACATCGAGTCTTGTACATCTCCACTCGTCCTTTGTTTTATTTTCTTATATAAAGAAGACTTTGGAGTAAAACTTTCTGCTAATCCTTTTGCAAATGCAATTGTACTAATGATAACAAATGCTTTATAAGCAACTATCATAACTTCTGCTGTTAAGCGCAATGGTTCTTGTAAAAATACCACCGCTAAATAAAATCCTAATATAATGAAAAACACTTTTAATGGACTATAAAAAGCACTTTCTCTTATGTTTTTGGCTTTCTTTTCTTTTATTTTAAACATTCTAATAATGATATATGAAATTGTACCGCTAAAAATTCTAAAAAGTAATATAATTCCAATAGCAATTAGAATGTCAATCACTTGAACTGCTGTTATATTTTCTATCAATCTTATCATTTGATTCATTTTCTCACTCTTCCTTTTCTTTTTTAGCACTAAATTGGGAAAAGAATTGTTATTTGACTAGGCACACAAGTTTTCAATTTATGAGGCGTACGTTGGTACGTTGATTAAATTGAAAACGATGTGTAACAACGTCAAATGATAATTATTTTTTCCAATTTTTAGTTCATATAATCACGTAACTTCTTACTCCTACTAGGATGTCTTAACTTTCTCAAAGCTTTTGCTTCAATTTGTCTAATTCTTTCACGAGTAACCTCAAACTCACGACCAACTTCCTCTAAAGTTCTAGCTTTTCCATCTTCAAGTCCAAATCTTAATTTTAAAACCTTTGCTTCTCTTGGTGTTAATGTATTCATAACATCTTCTAATTGTTCTTTTAACAATGTATAAGCAGCTGAATCATGTGGTGCTGGACTATCATCATCTTGTATAAAATCACCCAAATGGCTATCATCTTCTTCACCAATTGGTGTTTCTAATGATACTGGGTCTTGTGCTATTTTTTGAATTTCCATTACTTTTTCAACTGGTATTTCCATTTCTGCTGCTATTTCTTCTGGGCTTGGTTCTCTTCCTAATTGTTGTAATAAATGTCTAGAAGTTCTTATTAATTTATTAATGGTTTCTACCATGTGTACAGGAATTCTTATGGTTCTTGCTTGGTCTGCAATCGCTCTTGTAATTGCTTGTCTAATCCACCAAGTTGCATAAGTACTAAATTTAAAACCTTTGGTATAATCAAATTTTTCAACCGCTTTGATTAATCCCATATTTCCTTCTTGTATTAAATCTAAGAACAACATTCCTCTACCAACATATTTTTTAGCAATACTTACTACTAATCTTAAGTTAGATTCTGCTAGTTCTTGTTTTGCTCCTTCGTCTCCATCTAGAATTCTTTTTGCTAAATCTAATTCTTGGTCAAAATTTAAAAGTGGTATTCTACCAATTTCCCTTAAGTACATTCTAACTGGATCATCTACATTGATTCCTTCATAGCTAGTTTCTGTTATTTCGTCTAATTTTAATTCTTCTACTTCCTTTAAATCTTCAATATCTGGCTCTTCTTCTAAGTCATCTGCTAATAAATCAACCCCTAGTTCTTCAAAAGCATCAAAAACTTGGTCAATTTGCTCTGGATTAACATCATCTAATTCTGTTGCTAAATCTCCATAAGTTATTTGGCCTTTTTCTTTTGCTTTTTTTAGAATGCTATTTACTTTTTCTTCTTTTATTTTAGTTTCTGTCGCATTTTCCTCAGTTTCTGGTTGATTTTCTTTTTTATCTTTCACTTTCTTTTTTGCTACTTTTCGTGCTTCTTCTATTTTTTGAGTTTTTTCCTCTTTTGCTTTTTCTTCTACTTTTTTCGTTGTCTTTTTTGGTTCTGTTGTTTCTTTTTTCTTAGTTTCTTTTTTTACTACTTTCCCTTTTTCTTCTTTTTCTAACTCTTCTTTTTTCTTTGCCATTTCTTATTTCCTCCCCATTAAAGTTCATTATAATTTGACCAATCGAATTATAATATCACTTAATTCTTTTTCCAATTCCCTTTTTTGGTCAGGTTCTAAATTGCTTTCCAATAATTCTAATATTTCAAATTTACGATTATTTAGCCTGTCCTTTTCATAACTTTGCATAATATCATCGATTGCTTTTTCGATATCGTCAATCTCATAATCATCTGCCATTATTTCTGTAATATGACTTTGCTCTTCTTCCCCTAACATGTCAATTACACTGTTTATATTACTATTTCCTTTTTCAAATTCTTCATACAATTTTTTAGCAATTTCTTGATTGATTTTATCTTTAAAGTCTTGAATTTGAATGTTTTGTTTTATGACAGGAAATACATTTATATCCCCTGTTAATAGAATTGATATCACTGTATTTTCACGTTTTTTAATTGCCTGTGGAATTTCCTTTTCCTCCACTTTTTTGTGATGTATAACTGGTTTTGCTTTTTCTAATATTTTCTCACTTTTAGTCCCTGCATAAGTTAGTTTATTGACTTCTGCATAAATTGCTTCTTTGGATATTTCATATTCCTTGGCAATTTTTTCAAGATAAACTTCTCTTTCTATCGTGTTATCTACTTTTGCAATTAGTTTTGCAATTTCTTTCAAAAATTTAATCTTATCGTTTACTGCTTCTAAATTTAAATTTTGTTTTAATACTTTTACTTTAAATTCAATAACAGAAAGCGCCTTTTCTACTAAATTTTGAAATCTTGCATTTCCATATTTAATAATATATTCGTCAGGATCTTTTGCTCCTTCCATTTGCAAAATGCGAATATCACATCCCATATCTTGCAATATATCTAATGCTCTCATTTTTGCCATCATGCCAGCTTCATCTGAGTCAAAACTTAGTATTATTTTTTCGGAATTTTTTCGTAGCAACCAACCTTGTTGTTGGGTTAACGCTGTTCCTAGTGGTGCTACTACATTCGTAATTCCTCTTTGATGTAGTGATATAACATCCATATATCCTTCTACAATTAATAGTTGTTTGATATTTCCTTTTTTGGCAACATTTAATCCAAATAGATTTCTTCCTTTACTATAGACAACATTTTCAGGTGAATTGATGTATTTTGGTTTTGAATCATCTAATACTCTTCCTCCAAAGGCTATCACTCTCCCTCTGGCATCACAAATAGGAAACATAAGTCTGTTTCGGTATCTATCTATGTATTGTCCTCTATCGTTTTTGTTGACTAATCCAGATTCTAAGATTTCTGGTTCTTCAAATCCTTGTTTTTTTAGTTCTTGGTATAGTTCGTCGAATTTTCCTGAAAATCCAATTTGGAAAGATTGTAATGTTTCATTGGTTAACTTTCTTTTTTTGATATATTCTTGTGCTATTTTTGATTCCGGTTTATATAAATTTTGATGATAATAATTGGCTGTGAATTCATTTACTTTATAGACTTTTGATTTTAACAATTCTTTAGCAGAGTCTCCATTACTTTCTAACGCTGGTAATTGTATATTTGATCTTTCTGCTAAGGTTTGCACTGCTTCTACAAAGTTAATGCCTTCTATTTTTGTTAAGAAAGTGAATACATTTCCTCCAACTCCACAACCAAAGCAATGGAATATTTGCTTGTCTGGTGATACGGAAAAGGAAGGCGATTTTTCGTTATGAAATGGACATAGTCCAAAGAAGTTTCTTCCACTTCTTTTTAAACGCACATATTGTGAGATGATGTCCACAATATCATTGGTTTGTCTTACTTCGTCTATGATTTCATCACTATATCGTTGCATTTTTCCCTCACTTTCTTTCATTTTGTTTCAAATTAATATACATAGTTATATTATTCGACGCATTTTACATAAATCCTTCTTTGTTTCAACAAAAAAATTCACAATTTACTATTTTGTGAATTTTTGCTTGACTATTTATATCTTTTATATTTTCATCTAAAAAGCCAATACCACTCGCATAGACTTATAATTAGCATCAATATCCATTCTATGTCCACCTGTAGCATTATATTCAAATAAACCTGCATAGTTAGCGGATCCAGCCGAACCACCTCGAGTAAAAAACATACATTTTACATTATGGTTTGGACATTGAGCAAAGGAACTAAACCAATTCCCATTCTCAGTCGATGTTTCATAGTAAGCATCTCCTTTGATATTAACCGCTAAACGATAACTGGTATTCCATGCAGTAGTATAAGGATAGACCATCTTATATCGATTGCTTGATGTCCTTTCAGTTGTTGAAGCTCCAAACAAATCATCTTCAGCAGCTCCACCATAATTAGTCATCTGAGAAATACCTTCTTTATAAGCATACGATGCGATGAATTCTTGGTTTCCTCCACTCATATCATAAATTCCATTTGCATTATAAGTTGTACTTTGCTTTTTGTTAGTCGTATATATCGTTTTCTTTGTTGTGCTTCCCCCCGTTGTAGTTCCTCCATTAGTCAATTTAATTGTATTAGCTTCTACATTTTGTCCATTTATTCCATATTTACTATGGCTTAAATATGCCGTTGCTCCCCATTCACTATTTTTTGCCATATGACTGTTTATCGTTACTGTTTCTCCAAATTTACTTGTTTTAGCCAATCGAAATTGCGTATTGATGTTACCATCCACAAAATTCGTCTCTCCTGGCTTAACACTCAAACCTGTTGAAGAACCAGTTGCCTCAAATTTTCCTATCCATAAGCCTTCTAATTCGCCAAATCCTCCACCATTTGCTGCATTACTTGTAAAAGCTGGGTGTACTAACCATTCATTTTGAACATTGTTCGTATAAGTTACTTTGCTTGGATCCGTTAATAATGTTCCTGTTTCCCCATTTAAGAAATGATTATCCGTATCCAAAAACGCTACTTCTATAGTCCCAGTCGTAGTAGAATGATATCCACTTGTTATTTTATAAGCATATCTTGGTATCCATACCCACATACTTCCATCCATGGTAATAGCATTTGCCCATTTATTTCCTGTTTGTTTTTCTCCTATATATTTAATTGGTTTCATTTGTCCTGTTAATTTTGGTCCACTTATTTTGGCATCCCCATAATTATACCATTCTGCATCTGTTTTCTTTGTTATTTTCCAATCTTCTGGTGCTTCTCTTAGTTTTTCCCAAGTGATATATAAAGTAATATCTTTTGTTGTATTAATCATGTCCCCTTCTTCATAAACCGTTCCTGAGCCATCTGCATTTGTAGTCCATTTCACAAATTCATAACCGTCTTTTTCTATTGTAT
>CANEEJ010000032.1 GCA_947426525.1 uncultured Clostridium sp.
AAATCTGTAAGCCGGGTTCTGTCTTTTAAAATAGCCATTTATCTAGGATATATATCACTATATACCTCAAGCCACGCAATTTAGAAGGCGCCGAGCAGGCTTAATCTTCTACTTAGGTGTTGCTTCAGATGGGGTTTACACTGTCCCACTATGTCACCATAATGGCGGTGAGCTCTTACCTCACCTTTTCACCCTTACTACGTCAAAGCTAACGTAGCGGTTATTTTCTGTTGCACTTTCCTTAAGGTCACCCTCACTAGACGTTATCTAGCATCTTTGCTCTGTGAAGCCCGGACTTTCCTCTCGTAATTCCTTTCGGATATTTACCAGCGACTATTTAATTTACTCTTGTTCCATTATATCACATATTATTAAATTGTTCTAGCAAATTTTTATATTTTATTAAAAATACTGCTGTATCCTTTAAATTGACGGCATTTTGTAATTCGTTTATCATAACATATCCTTTACTGATATCATACTGTTTCCTAGCATCAACTTCTGTATTGGTTAGCAATTTTGAGTAGATATCAATTGCACTTTTGATATCATTTGTCATCTCTTGCCAATTTTCTGTTTCTAATTTGGCATAAGCTTTAAATATATTTGCCTTTGTTTCAATTATTGTCGTGTATAGTTCTTCTTGGTCTGAACCTTTTAGGAATTTGGGGAAATATTGGTAAAGATTTGCTAATTCTGTCAATGTTTCTTGTTTTTTGTCATCTTTTATTACATTTGTTAATTTATCATATTGTGTGTTAAATCCCAAAATATCTTCTTGGTTAATATTAAATTGATATAAATCCATCGTAATATTAGGAAGTGATGTATATAAATTTTCTACTTCATTTTTTATAATATCCCAATTGATATCTTCTGTTTTCGTCAACACTCCTTTTGCCTGTAATTCAAATTTTTTCTGTTTCTCTTCTTTTCCATTGGTTGGGCCCTCACTGGAATCTTCTGTTGATTCACCTTGCTCTCCCGATGAACTTCCTCCTGATGATGTTGCACCTCCACCTTGTTGTCCTTCACTGCCTTCATTTTTACTTTTTGCCTTTTCTGTAGTTGCTTTTGACATTTCACTTGTTACTACACTATAATTTCTAACCTCTATGTTGTTCATTGAATTAAATAAATTCGCAATTTTTCCTTCCATATATTTAATTTGAGAAAATGTTTTGTCTTTCAACTCTTTTTCGTCATCTCTACTAGCATTGGTATAAATTGTTAATGATAATACTACCACTATCACAATTAGTACTATATACCCAATTCTTCTTATATTTTTCAAGTTTGAAACCTCCTTAAAGTTTTCTATTTTTTCTAGTATTTACATTTTTGTTTTACTTTATCCTAATGTAGGTATAAATTTTATTATTTTTTTTATACTAATAAAAAGGAGATTTTATGTTAGTAACTGTTAATTTATATAGTCAAGAAAAAGGTGAATTAAATCGATTTTTAAGCCATTTTTATAACACCGATTTGGATATAAAAAATCAATTGAATTGGGAAAAAAAATATGCTAATCCCGTGGAATTAGCAGAAATTATTGGTGCTTTTATTGATAATTGTGAAGATTTTAATCTAACTATGTGGATTAGTTTAGATAAAGATGTTTTTGTTCATGTTTCTGAAAAAAATGCAGATGATATCATCAAATATCTTTATGAACGTTTTCCCTATTGAGAAAAATGAGACAGTTGGGGACAGGTCTTAAGTGTCTCATTTTTCTAAGATAATAGTAACTGGTCCATCATTTAATAAGCTAACTTTCATGTCAGCGCCAAATATACCTTTTTCTACATGAATATCATTTTTCTGGCATTCAGAACAGAAATATTCATATAATTCATTTGCTTGCTCTGGCTTGGCAGCTTCTATAAAAGAAGGTCTATTTCCTTGGGAGCAATCAGCATATAAAGTAAATTGAGATACGATTAATAATTCTCCCTTAATGTCTTTTAGTCCTAAATTCATTTTCCCATTTTCATCTGTAAACACACGTAATTTGCAAAGCTTTTTAACTAGATAATCTGCCTGTTCCTTTGTATCATTATGAGAAATACCTAATAACACTAAAAAACCATTTTCAATTTTACCTACTATTTTTTCTTCTACTTCAACTTGTGCGTTTTTTACTCTTTGTACTACTATTTTCATTTCATTAATTTATGCTGACTATATAGCCAGCATAATCTCCTTCCTTATTCTTTTTCATCCTCGTCATCTTCTAGTGTTACATTTGATTCTATTTCTACTGTCTTTTCTAAATTAGATTTTTCTTCCGATTGGTCTTCTTCCTTATTTTCTAAGCTTTCTTCCAATTCTTCTATCACAATCTGCTTTTCTGTTTCTTTTTCTTCTGGCACTTCTGTATTTTCCAATTTTTGTAATACTTCTACTTCTTTGGGTTGTTCTTGTGACTGTTTTTCTCCACAGTTAGGACAAAATTTGACATCTTTTTCAATTTCTTTATAACAGCTTTGACATTGCTTTTTATCTTTTAATTCTAAGCACTCTTTTAATAGGCTATCTATTTCGTCACTTAAAACATCAATTTTTATACATTGCTCTTCTAAATCTTTTTTAATACAAATATCTTCTTCTCTTACATGTTTTTCATATACTTTTTTGCCCATTTCTTCATAAATATCATTTATTTGATTTTTTAATTCTCCCATTTTAAATTTTAGTTTCGTTTCTTTGGCCAATTTTCCTGTTTTATCAGCTGTCATTTTAGCTGCTTTTGATGCCTGTTTTCCTAATTTATCAAAAAATTCCATTCTTATCACTCCTTTTTCACTTATAAGATGTGTCCCAAAACCGACATGAATGTCGGAAAAGAACCGTCCCTAATACGACATTCTTATTATTTGATTTTTATGCACTTATTATTCACTTTTTTTGTTTCTCGTCATTAATTTTTTCACTGCTTCTTGTGGTTCTAAGTTTTCGTAAATTACTTTATACACTGTTTCTACAATTGGCATGTCAATTTTATGTATTTGGCATAATTCGTATGCTACTTCGATATTGTCAATGCTTTCGATTACCATTCCTACTTCTTTTTTGGTTTCTTCTAATGTTTTTCCTTGCCCGATTAACTTTCCTGCTCTTCTGTTTCTACTATGTTCACTTAAACATGTTACAATTAAGTCTCCTAATCCACTTAGGCCATAGAATGTTTCTTGTTTTCCTCCGTAGTTTTACTCCTAATCTTGTTAATTCATTTAATCCTCTTGTGATTAAAGCTGCAAAGGTGTTATCTCCTAAGTTAATTCCTGCTGCTACTCCTGCACAAAATGCAATGATATTTTTTAAAGCTCCTCCTAGTTCTACTCCTTTTACGTCTTTTGAGGTGTATACTCTCATTTCATTGCACATGAATGTGTCTTGTAGCATTTCTAAAATGTCATCATGATGGGAAGCTGCTACTAAAACAGTTGGAATTGCTATCGATACTTCTTCTGCGTGACTTGGTCCTGATAACACACCAACTCTTGCTGTTGGTAATTCATCTAATATAACCTCATCTAGTGTTTTCAATGTTTCTTTTTCAAATCCTTTTGAACAAATGATAACTGGCTTGTTTCCTACATATTGCTTATATTGTTTAAAAATTTCTCTTGTGAATTTGGATGGTGTTACATGTAAAATAAATTCTGCTTCTTCTATGACTGGTTCAAATTCATTATAACAGGTTATATTTTCATGTATTTTTAACTCTGGTAAAAATTTGCATTTTCTTTCTTCGTTTATCATTCTTTTTTCTTCTTCACTAAAAGACCATATTTTAACTTCATTTCCACATCTTGCTAAATGAGTGGCTAATGCTACTCCCCAACTTCCACTTCCTATAATCCCTACTTTTTTCATATTTCTATTTCCTTCCTTTGATACGTGCTATTCCAGCAACGATTACAATTGTGATTAAAATTATAATTAATGCGATGATACCAGATGGCATTACTTTTTTATTAGGTTGCTTAATGGTATCTTTTGCATAATCATATTCAATTTCACATTTTCCTTTTTCAATTTTAAAATTGTCTATATGTACAATATAATCTTTTTTTAGATTTTTTATTCTATATTTGATATCCATTTTTGTATAATTTTCTAACAAATCAAATGAATATATTTCCTCTTCTTTTTCTAAACGAATTTGTACATATTCAACTCCATTTTCTGTATAAGTATCATTTAGTACATTTTCTGTTTTTACTATCAATCCTGGAATTGTGTTTTCTGTTATCGTGCTAGGTCCTTTGTAAAACAAATCTAGATTTGCTTCGTTGATAGCAAAGCTAATATAATCTTCTGGCAATAATATGTATAAGTCAAATTTCTCATTTTTCTTATTATTTAAGGTTTTAAATTCCATTTCAAAAGTATCTACTGCATATACACAGCCTACCATAAATACCATAATTCCAATGATAATAATTGTAATTAATTTTTTCATTTGTTTCTCCTTTTTTGCCAAAAAGCTCCGTCCCTATTGGCAATTATTTTTTAAAACTTAGTCTATTTTCTGTTCCGTTCATTAATCTTTTTATATTACTTCTATGATTGTATAGAACAATTATTGCTAATATGATACTGTATATTAAATAGGTATTTCCACTTTTTCCTGCTGATAATACGGTATAACTATCATCAATAAATAAGGTTAATACCGGAAATAATATGGCTGCTGTACATGAGCCTAGTGATACCATTCTTGTTAATAGCATTAATATAAGAGCAAATACTAGACAGATTAATCCTATTTTCCAATTGCTCATTAATAAAATTCCGTAGTGATGTGGCTACTCCTTTTCCTCCCTTGAATTCAAAGAAAATAGGAAAAGTGTGTCCTACTACAACGGCAATTCCTGCAATTTGAAGTAGTAATTCTTTATTGGCTTCTTTTACTATATTTCCTATTATAATTGAAATTACAATTGCTACTACACCTTTTAAAATGTCACATAACAATGTAATGGCTGCTGCTTTTTTTCCTACTGAACGAAGCATGTTGGTACTTCCTGCATTTCCGCTTCCTTTTTCTCTTACATCAAATCCTGCCATCTTTTTACTGATGATAACAGAAAAGTTGATGCTTCCTATACAATAGGCAATAATTGCCATAATAATACATTCTACCATTTTTTATTTCCTCCTTTTAAACATCTTTTTCGTTTTTTTCTCTAACAATCACTCTAACTGGTGTTCCTTCTAATCCAAATTCTTTTCTGATTTGATTAACTAAATATCTTTCATAAGAAAAATGGAACAATTCTTTATCATTTACAAAAATAACAAATGTTGGTGGCTTGGTAGAAGCTTGTGTTCCATAGTAGATTTTTAGTCTCTTTCCTTTGTCTGTTGGTGGTTGTACTATGGCTATTGCTTCATTGATTACTTGATTTAAAACAGAGGTAGAAATTCTCATTGCATTTTGTTCTGCTACATGATTAATTAAATCAAATAGTTTATGAACTCTTTGCCCTGTTTTTGCAGATAAGAATATCATTGGTGCATAAGATAGATATTTTAATTTATCATATACTTCTTTTCTATATTTCTCTAAGGTTCCTGTTTCTTTTTCAATGGCATCCCATTTGTTAACTACTATGATAACACCTTTTCCTGCTTCATGTGCTTCTCCTGCTATTTTAGCATCTTGGTCTGTTACTCCTTCTGTGGCATCTATCATCATTAGACACACATCTGCTCTTTCAATTGCTAGTAAGGTCCTCATAATACTAAATTTTTCAATAGTTTCTTTTACTTTGCTTTTTCTTCTTACTCCAGCAGTATCAATTAGCACATATTTTCCATTTTCGTTTTCGAATTCAGTATCAATAGCATCTCTCGTGGTTCCTGCAATATCACTTACAATGGCACGATTCTGCCCCAATATTTTATTAATTAACGAAGATTTTCCTACATTTGGTTTTCCTATAACCGCTACTTTTATAACATTGCTTTCTTCTTCTCCTTCTGTTTTAGGAGGAAAGCTTTCATAGATTTTGTCTAGCACATCTCCTATTCCAATCGCATTGGCTGCTGATATTGGGTAGGGATCTCCAATTCCTAAATTATAAAATTCATAGGCTTCTTGTTTATCTTTATCAAAATTATCGGCTTTGTTACATACTAACACAATTGGTTTTCCAGATTTTTTAAGCATTAATGCAATTTCTCTATCTGCTGCTGTTACCCCTTGTCTAACATCTGTTAAAAACAAGATAACATCTGCCATAGCAATTGCTAGGTTTGCTTGTTCTCTCATTTGTGATAAAATAATATCTTCTGAATCTGGTTCAATTCCTCCTGTATCAATCAAGGTGAAATCTCTTCCCCTCCAGTTGGTTTCTGCATAAATTCTATCTCTGGTTACGCCTGGCGTATCTTGTACAATTGAAATTCTACTTCCTACTAAATAATTAAAAAAGGTTGATTTCCCTACATTGGGCTTTCCGTATAATGGCTACAATTGGTTTCATTTGTCGTATTCTGGGACAGGCACCAAACCCGACATTGTGTCGTAATTTGGGACAGGTTGCCTTTTCCCACTCTCCTTTCTTTTTTTGATAAATATAGTATATCACATCATATTCAAAAAAAGCAACGTTTTTTCATAGGTATGAAAATTTGTTGCTTTTTTGGCTTTTTCTTAATTTTTTAGTGTTGCATGAGAAGTTCCACATCCTCCAAACATTGCATCACTATTAGATGGCACTGCCCAATTAGGCCCTATATAAATTTTAGTTAACTTTGTAGAATAGTAAAACATATTTCTCATATCTGTTACTTTTTTCGTATTGAAACTTGACAAATCTAATGTGGTTAAACTATTGCAACGCATAAACATATTTGCCATATCTGTTACTTTTTCTGTGTTCCAATGACTTACATCAATACTTGGTAAGCTACTGCAATTAGAAAACATTGTATTCATATTTTCTACATTTTGTGTATTAAATTTTGAAACATCCACGTTAACAAGTTTTTCGCATAGTTCAAACATCTCACGCATAAAAGTTACTTTACTTGTATCGATATCTTCTGGGAAGACTATGGTCGTTAAGTTTGAACATTGCATAAACATATATCCCATTTCTGTCACATTGCTCATATTAAAATTGGATAAATCTATAGTAGTTAATACTCCACATTTTGAAAACATGCTATTCATGTTAGTAACTTTACTCGTATCTAAATTTGATAATCCTGCTAGTGTTGTAAGGTTGGCACAATTATAAAACATTGCATCCATCGTCTCTACATTGCTAGTTTTAAAAGTAGATACATCTATACTAGTTATGCTGGTACAGTTATAGAATAGTGCAAACATACTTGTTACATATTCTGTATTGATATTTCCTACATTTTGTATTGTAGTTAGGGCTGTTAAATCTGAAAAATAGCAAGCCATACTAATTGGTTCTAATTTTGTTGCAATATTCACTATTTGAATTTGTTCCCTATCTGGATACCATGGTGTATCTGG
Organism: uncultured Clostridium sp.; assembly: GCA_947426525.1. GTDB lineage: Bacteria > Bacillota > Clostridia > TANB77 > CAG-508 > CAG-269. The sequence continues at coordinate 7,508 of CANEEJ010000032.1, forward strand.
ACCTGTTGACCAAGTACGTTTAAAAGTTTTTGTTACTACGTTCCCATAGTATTTATCTGCTCCTTGCTTAGCTTCTAGTTCATTATCATAAAATCCTAATGTATTTCCTTTTAGTGAAACATATACACCTAACACTTTTTCCTGTAATTCATTGGTTGATATGAATTCATTTCCTGCTTGATCTACTGCTTTCATCTTTAGAGAATACGTTGTTCCTCCTGCTAAATTAGTAAATGTATAACTTCCTTCTGTTTGTCCCTCTTCTGGTTCCCATGTTACTCCATTGTCTTTACTAAAATAATATTTGTCAATTCCACTGCATCCATCTATTGCAGTTTCTTCTGCATCTGTCGTTTTTCCTGTTAGTGTAATCGTATTTTCTGTTTTGGTTATAGTTGGTTCAAAATTCTTTGGTGGCAACCTATCAATAATTGCTATATTAATAGTTTCACATCCACCTTCTTCTCCTATTTTGTTTATTAATCTTGCATAAACTGCTTGCTTGTTATTTTCAACCTCAATTGGTTTTGTATAATTTTCCCATTGTTTTGCGTCTAACGAATATTGTAAGATATATTCCTTTATTTCTGTTTCCATGCTTACTCTTACTTTTTGATTTGTCCAACCTGATGGTTCGTAATCAAATTTGATATTTCCTTTTTGCAAATCTAAATCAGGTGGTACATCTTCTCCAGGTTTTCCCATATATTCCACACCATCTACGGTTACCCAATAGATTCATCCTTCTTTTACAATTACTTGTATGGTTATCTTTTGGGTATATGGCAATTGCTTAATTTCTTTTGCTTCTTTAAACATATCATCTTCTTCTATTTCTTTTTGGTATTGATCCATATAGTATTTATTATCCCATTGATTTATTACTCTATCTGGTTGCAATCCATTTCCTATTATTAACAATTGTTGCTGATATTCTGCTTTTTTTATTTCTTCTTTTGCTATTATCGCTTTCCTTATCAATCCATTTTCTCCCATTAGAATAGCGATTGTCACCCCAGCTAAAATAATAAGTACAATAATTGTTACGATTAAGGCTATTAGGGTTATGGCTTTTTCTTGTGTTATCTTTTGATTCACTTCTTTTCTCCTTTAACTTAAAAACTTTTGTTAACTAAGTTGTAGTTTTAATTCACCATTTTATGTTACTATTGTATATCTATTTTTCATTTTTTTCAAGTCATTTGTTTTATGTTATAAATTTTTAATCTTTTCGTAATATATCTGTAAAAAAGTAAAAAAATTGCTGTACTTAGTTGTACAACAATCTTTTTTTCTTAAATTCTTGCAATTCCACCGATAAGTTTACTATCTTCAGCTGCTGCTAACCATTTAGCGCCACCTGAAACAACAATAGTATCTCCTTTTTCTAGAATTCCTTTTTGTTTTAATTTTTCAATACCTTCTGCTACCGTATCATTGATAACATCTTTCTTTTCAACATAGATTGGTGTTACGTTCCAAGCAATTGCTAATTGGTTGAAAGTTCTTCTGTTGTCTGTAATTGCTAGAATTGGGCATCCTACTCCCATTCCTGCAAATCTTCTAGCAGAATCACCTGTATTGGTGTAACATACAATAGCATCTGCTTCTAAGTTCATTGCCATAACAGCTGTTGAATAAGCTATTTTACTTTCAAGATCATCTACATTAACTTCTTTGTTTTTAAATCTCTTCCAGTAATCAATGTCTTTTTCTACTCTGTTTGCTATTTTTACCATTGTTTTAACACATTCTACTGGATATTTTCCCATTGCACATTCTCCAGATAGCATAACTGCGCTTGTTCTATCATAAATAGCGTTTGCAACGTCACTTGCTTCTGCTCTTGTTGGTAATGGGTTATATGTCATAGTTTCTAACATTTGTGTTGCTGTAATAGCTGGTTTGTTAGCTTTATTTGATAATTTAATAAATCTTTTTTGCATAACTGGTGGTTCTGTAAAATCTGTTTCAGTAGCCATATCTCCACGAGCAATCATTTGAACGTCTGCGTTTTCAACGATTTCTTCCATATGCTCTAGCCCTTCTACGTTTTCTACTTTTGTAATAATTTTGATGTCTTTTCCACCATTTTCATCTAATACTTTTCTTACTTGGTCAATGTCATCTTTGTTTCTTGCAAATGACATAGCAACATAATCATAATCATGTTCACAAGCTGTTTTTAAATCGTCAATATCTTTTTGTTTTAAAGCTGGTAAACGTACTGCTGTTCCAGGTAAGTTAATTGTTTTTCTACTTCCTAAACCATTTCCATGTACTACGGTACATACGATATCTTTATCAACGATTTCATCAATTACTAATTCGATTGCTCCGTCGTCAATTAATACTTTGCTTCCTGGTTTTACATCTTTATATAATTCTTTGTAAGTTACAGATACTTTATCTTTATCTCCAATGATATCTTCATTTACTAATGTGAATTTTTGTCCATCTTCTAATACGATTTTTTCATTTTTTCCAGTTACTAACATTCCTGTTCTAATTTCTGGACCTTGCATATCTAATAATAATGCAACTGGTATATCAAGCTCTTTTCTTAATCTAATGATTTCTTCTGTTTTTTCAGCTTGTTCATCCCAACTACCATGTGAATAGTTAATTCTAGTAACATTTAATCCAGCTTCGAATAATTCTTCTAATCTGTTTTCACTAGCTGGTCCTATTGTTCCAACGATTTTTGTTTTTCTTAAATCTTTTCTCATTTCTTTTTCCTCCCTTTATTAAAAACCAACTTATATTATAACATTACCATTTACAAAATTCAACATTTTTCTCAAATTTTGTCAGGATTTTAGTGTTTTGGATGATTTTAGCTCTATAATTGCGTGTAATATTTTCTCGTCTTGACTTTGTATTACTACGATGTGTTTATCTTCCTCATAAGCATATTTGCATTTCACAGCGTCCCCCAATTTCATTTCTTTTTTATACATAATTCTTATCTCATCAAAAGGTCTTTGGTTATAGACTTCTTCTGGTAATGCTTCATAAGCTACATCTAAGTAATATAAGTTGTGCATATGTCCTATAATATCTATATCTTTCCTCTTTACCTCATATATTATACTACTTTTATAATTTTCTGGTGCTTTTATTTTTTCAATTTCTTTTTCTTCAAATACAGATTTTTCTGTCTCTGACTCATATTTACTTGCCATCTCTGGTTGTACTTTAGCTATCTTTCCTGTTTGATTATTGATTAATAACCATTTAGAAGATGCAATTACACATAAATTATTATTTTCATCATAGATTTCGAAATCACGATAAGCATAATATTTTATGATACTTCTTGACCAAGTGTGTATATTTAAAGTTTGTCCATATTCTGGTCTTTTTATAACTTTAACTTTCCAATCTAATAAAATCCATGATAGATGTGTCTCTGCCGAGGTATTAATTCCATATCCTATACTATCAGAATGATAGGCTCCTATATTTTCCAAATACTCTAATATCGCCTTATTGCTTACTTCTTTATCCTTCCAAACATCTTTTAGTCCAATTTTAAATTTTTCTTTGTATATCATTTTCGTTCCTTTCTTTTGCCAAGAGGGACGGTCCTTTTTGGCAATTTTTATTTTAATAGCTTTTTAATCTTAAAGTTTATTTATTTTTTATGAAGCAACAAGGTCTAAGGGGACCAGTAAGATTACCATCTGTTATGTAATTACAGACGGTTCGAAACTGGGAGTTGCAAAGAAAAAATAAATAAACTTTTATAAATAAACAATTAAAATTGCCAAAAAGGACCGTCCCTCTTGGCAATTTATTTTTAATAGCCTGGTTTTTTTAATAGTTTGAACATGTTCTTCTTGTATTCTTCTACCCCTGGTTGGTTAAATGGGTTTACACCTAGTAACAAACCAGATACTGCACAGGCTTTTTCAAAGAAATAGATTAATTCTCCTATATTTCTTTCGTCTAATTGCTCCATTTTTATTTGTATGTTTGGTACGTTTCCTGTTACATGTGCTTTTATGGTTCCTTCCATTGCTTTTTTATTGACATAGTCTAATCCTTTTCCTGCTAAATAGTTTAAACCGTCTAAGTTGTCATCATCTGAGTGAATGGTTATGTCACTTTTTGGATTTTCTATGCTGATTACTGTTTCAAATAAATTTCTTTTTCCTTCTTGTATGTATTGTCCCATAGAGTGTAAGTCTGTTGTAAAATCAACTCCTGCTGGAAAAATCCCCTTTTTGTCTTTTCCTTCACTTTCTCCAAATAGTTGCTTCCACCATTCTGTGAAGTAATGCATTTTAGGTTCATAATTTACTAATATCTCTGTGGTTTTACGTGATTTGTACAAAATGTTTCTGGCTACTGCATATTGATAACATTCATTATATTTTAAATTACTGTCATCATATCTTTCTTGGCCAATTCTTGCTCCTTCCATTAACTTGTCTATGTCAATTCCTGCTACTGCTATTGGTAATAGCCCTACTGCTGTTAAAACAGAATATCTTCCTCCTACATTGTCTGGCACTATAAATTGTTCATATCCCTCATTTTCCGCTAATGTTTTTAAAGCTCCTCTTTCTTTATCTGTAGTTGCATAAATTCTACTTCTAGCTTCATCAATTCCATACTTATTTTCTAGCATTTCTCTAAAAATTCGAAAGGCGATTGCTGGTTCAGTGGTAGTTCCAGATTTTGATATGACATTAACAGAAAAGTCTTTGTTTCCAATGTATTCAATTAATTCGTTGATGTAATTAGGGCTTAAATTGTTTCCTACATATAAGATTTGAGGATGTTTTCTTTGTTTTGTTGGAAGCATATTATAAAAAGAACTGGTTAAACTTTCTATTACTGCTCTTGCCCCTAAATAAGATCCTCCAATTCCAATTACTACTAAAATATCAGATTCTTTTCCTATTTTTTTGGCTGCTTTTTTGATATTCGCAAATTCTTTTTTATCATAGTTGGTTGGTAAGGTAAGCCATCCAACAAAGTCTTTTTCCTCTTTTGCTCTTTTATGCAATTCTTTATGGATGTTTTCTACTTGTTCTTTGTATTCTAAAATATTTTTGATTTCAATTCCACAATTTTTTAAATTTAATTTTATTTCCGCCATATTCTCACTCTTCCTTTCTTTTGTTTTTCTTTGCTCATTATATAGAAATATGGAATATTTTTCAAGTGATTTCCAAAATAAAATAACTAGAGATTAGCTTTCACTGTTTCTCTAGTTATCTTTAATGATTTTTATTGAATTTCTAACAAATTAATTAATACTAATTTAATCTGTGCCAAATCATTTATTGTAACTTCTTTGTCATTGTCAACATCTGCTGCAATCAGACTATTTCCTGTTAACTTTTCGTAATCAATTAGATGTACTTTTAATTGAGCAAGGTCATTGGTTGTAATTTCTGTATCCCCATCAATATCTCCTGTTACAATAATTGTATATTGTAGTTCCTCTCCTACTTTTAATGTCATATTAGTTCCAAGAGCGCTATCCTCTTCTAACTCATTTCCGTCTTTGTCAAGAATAACAATCTCTCTATTAGCTTCTACGTTTTCTTTAAAAGTTTTTAAGGTTGTTCCTGGTGCTACCCTTGCTATTGTAGTTTTTTCTATTACATATTTATCAGAAGTAATTTTAGCTGGTTCTTTTGATAGTTTAATTCCTACTTCTATGCTAGTATCATTAGCACCTACAATACCATCTCCACCACTTGCTGAAATTCCTTTTACTTTAATTACTGTTTTGGCTTCTTCTGTAACAGTATTTTTCACTCTAAACTTCATTTTAAATATGTCTCCAGAATCTGTCACTAATTTATTACTATCTATTATAAATTTGAAGTTTTCTTCATTAAAAGAATTTTCTCCTAAATTCCATCCATTTTGTCCATCAACATCGATTCTTTCTAAAATATTAGTATCATATTCTAGTTGTCCCATTAAAGAAATCAAACCTTTTCCAATATTTTTAAAATCATTTACACTTACTTTTACTTCAAATTCTTGTCCTGGTTTTAATTCTTCTTTATTTATATCCTCATTGGCTAATTTCATAGAAGCGTTAACACTACTAATTGTTACTGTACAAGGTGTGCTTGTTGCTTCAGAACTTACTGTTCCAGCAGTTGTCGTAGCCTTTAGAATATAAGTACCTTCATCTGCTTCTGTTGGAGTCGCAATTGTTAATGTTTTATTTGTTTTTCCTTCTAATTTTTCGTCATCTTTATACCATTGGTATGTAACAATTCCTTCTTCTGGTTCTTCTATTGTTGGGTTAATTGTTAATTTTCTATTTAATGTCCCTACCACATTTTGTGGCATTTCTGTTATATTAGCTGGAATCGCTGTTTCTTGCACCGCTATTTCTCCTTTTGCTTCTTCTTGTTGCACGATTGTTTTAGCCACGAATTTAGCATCCACAATGCAGTTTCCATCTTTGACATCATCGTAGTTTATTGTAATATCCATTGCATCTTTGTTAGCTATTTCTACTACTTCACCACAAACTGTTATTGCCTCAATTTGATATCCTTCTTCTGCTTTAATATTAACGGTCTTTGACTCATTTTCTTTTAAGGTAAGAATATTTCCTTCTTCTCTATTCGCTCCAGTAATTGTTCCACCTTCTGAGTCTGATACTATTACTGTTTTATCTGGTGATACTTGTGAGCCATCATTTTCTACTACTGCAATAGCAAATGGACTGAAAGAATCACATGTAATAATTAATCCATATTGTGTAATAACACATGGTATTTCTTCAACTCCTGTTACTTCTCCTTTATCATTTCTTATAAAGTGATATGCTTTAAAGGTTACCCCTGCATCATCTGGTCCATATCCTGCTGGAAATCCTAGTGATAATCTTAATCTATGTCCCGTTTTTACAACATATTTTTTACATACATTTAATGAGATATTATAAGTTTGGCTTGTAACCAATTCTTGATTTTGCAATTCATTTTCCATTAAATTATTCATAGCATCACTTTCTGTTTTGGTTGTCCTAGTTGTTACTAATGCTATTCTACTTTTTAATTTATCAGATACTGGTGTTCCATCACTTGTTTTCCATTCATTCATAGAAAGGTCTTCATTTTCAAGAAGAGTTGGTCTGGCAAACACCTCCCAATTTTTAGCTTTATTCATACGGTATGAACAAGATATTTGGTTTACTGCCCCATATGTTATTTCCATTGGTTGTTTTCCACTGTTTTTTCCTACTATTCCTGTAATATAGATTTTATAGCCAGCACCATCATCTGCCCACATTTTACTAAATTTCAAGTCAAAGGTTATTCTACGTTTTCCATCAAAAGTAAAGTTTGTAATTTCAGTTTCATCTGCTCCTGTTGGTCCTGTTGACTCTAATTTGTATCCTGCTTTTGTTGCTCCTTCTGCTAAAACTAAGTCATCATCATAGGTAACGTCTACATGATAAGTTGGTCCTACTGTTATGCTAGCAGTCGCTCCTGGTGTTTGTGTTTTTATGTATGGTCTTCCTTTATAGGTTCCACTTGGATTATATAATTTTCCACTCTTTGCTACAAAATCAGATTCATCACCTTGATAGGCTAAATATTTAGGGTCATGTTGATAATCTCCTGGTGCTAAAGTTGTTACAGCAAATTCCACATATTCTGAATTTGGCATCGTTAGATAAATGTGGTCATCGTAATCTCTGAAGCCACCTACATATACTTCTGGTAAGAAATAAGCCCATGGACTTACATCCCATTTTTCATCACCTGGTTTATAGTAATATGACTTCATTATTATGTATTTTCCTTCTTTTGCTGATTCTCCATAGCCTTTCCCATTGTAACTAATATAATAATCTCCAGCTTTATATTCTTCTGTTTGTGTTCCATCTTGTTTATATTTTATATATAATCCATCTGAATTTGTAATCGCATCAATTCCATAATCTTCTGCATTTAGTTCAGGATATTGGAATACATAATTTCCTGCTGCTTCTACTGTTTCTAAAGCAACATGCTCTCTATTCATTGTTTCAGTTCCTACTAAGCAATATCTTGTATTTTCAAATCCTTCTTCTATATCATCTCCTGGATTAGGAAATGCATCTGGAGTAACTGGTGTTTTACGTAAAAAAGGATCATCTAATGTGCTATCTACTGCATACCAAACTTTTCCAGTTGTTCTGGCAAGTGTCTCTTTTTCTATTTCTACATAGTTCCACATATGAGGAACTGCTGCTGACCCTTCGGATTGATGGGTTCCTTGTACTAATATAGAATTAATTCCTAATTTATCTAAGACTGTTTTAAATGCTCTTGCATATCCCTCACATACTGCTTGTTGTTTTACAAGAGCTCCATAAGGAGTTCCTAAAAACCCTTCATTTCCTGGTGTACAGTCACTTTCTAATCGGTATCCTGTATGATAAATAATTTCATTATGAGCTTTTTTGATTTTTTCCGTTGTAAGATTTTTTCCTTCTTCCACAGTAATATTTTCTACTTTCGTAACTATTTCATTTACTTTTTCATCAAAGTCTTTAATTGCCTCTTCTACTTGCTCTTGGTTCGTAAAACCTTCTATATAATAGTTTGCCTTACTACCAGAACCAAGATAAGCATGATATCTATCATCATTACCTTTTGTTACTCTAAGAGTAAGCTTTTGAAAATTCACATAAAAAACTTCTGGATAATCTGCATAAAATGCATATCTTGCTGCATTCATTGCCTCTTTTAATGTTGTATTTCCATTGGTATAACTTTGAAGTTGCTCTTGTGTGACATATTTGTCATTTTGAGCTAAGTCATAATTTTGCATTCCTGTTTTAAATGTACCATTTGTATACATTTCATACATAGCACTGTATATTTTTTTAGCTTCTGAATTTAGTTGATTGTAATGGAATCTTGCATCTTCTACTCTACTTGCTTGTTCATCTACTGCATATACAAAATTGTTAAACCTAATAAAACTAAATTGTGATACAAGAAGTACAATCAACAAAAACATTGTTATTGATTTTTTTAGTCTCATAAATTTAAATTCCCCACTTTCCTATTTTCTTTACTAAAATTATTGCTCATAAATCTCAAAAATTATAACATAAAATGACAAAATTGTCAATTATATGCGGAGGAATTTTCGCTTCTTTATGTATAAGTGTCAATGATGTGAAACAAAAATATATAAAAATTAATATATATA
>CANEEJ010000033.1 GCA_947426525.1 uncultured Clostridium sp.
AGGTTTTTACTTCTTTTTTACTATGCTTTATATTTTTCCGGTGAATTGTAACAAAAAATCACAAAGTTATTCAAATTAACTTTGTGATTTTTCTACAATAATATCTCTTTTCAAAAATTCATTTTCTACAACACCTATACCAATAAATTGTTGTTCACAATAAACACGATAAATACCATCTGGCTTCTTCATTGTTAGTTTAACGCCATTTAAGAATGGTTGTAATCTCTTTTCTACTATTTCAATTTTCGATTTGTTTTGAAATAACTCTTCAATCGTAATATAAGAAACTTCTTGCTTTTGTTCTTGTAGTTGTTCCATGGTAATCGCTTTTTCAATCGAAAATTCTCCTACTTTGGTTCGGTTTAATCCTGACATATAGCCAATCGTTCCCAATCTTTTAGCAATATCTTCACATAAGCTTCTCATATAAGTTCCTTTGGAACAATGTACTTGAAATTCAATTTGTTTTTTATCTTTTTTTATTTTTAACAATTGTATATCATATATTTCAATTTGTCTTGGTTTTACTTCTACTGTTTGTCCTCTTCTAGCATATTCATATAGCTTTTTTCCTTTTACCTTAATAGCAGAATGCATAGGTGGAATTTGCTCTTGCTTTCCTAAAAAAGTTTTTAATACCTCTTCCACCTTTTGCTTTTTAAATAAAGTGGCTGGTACTTCTTTTTCTTCTAAAATATTCCCTTCACAATCTGCCGAATCTGTTTTTGTTCCTAATGTTAATTGAACTTCATATATTTTATCATGATTGATTAAATATTTAGAACATAGTGTTCCCCTTCCAATTAATAAGGGAAGCACACCAGTTGCCATTGGGTCTAGGGTACCAGTATGTCCTACTTTTTCACCAGTTACTTTTTTCGCTTGGTATACAATATCATGTGAGGTACATTTTTGTGGTTTATTAATAATTATTATTCCATCCATTTTTTTATTTCTTTCATTAATTTTTCTTTTACTTCTTCTACTGTTCCTTGGATTAAAGCACCTGCTGCTCTTGCATGACCACCGCCACCAAATAACAAACATATATCAGATACATTAATGCTATCCTCTGAACGTAGTGACACTTTATAAACTTCTTCATTGTCTTTTTGCCTAATAAAAATAGATACTAATACCCCTTCTATATCTCTACCAATGTTTACCAATCCTTCATGATCACCTGGCTCTGTATTTAGCTCTTCCTCATCTTGTGTATTCATGTAAGTGAAAGCTACTTTTCCATCCTCTAGTAACTCCATTCTATCAATAATTCTTTTGGTCAATTCAAAATTTGCTTTTGTTTTGGTTCCCATAGTTCTTTTATAAATACCTGGAATATCAACACCTAAACGAAGTAATTCAGCAGTATACTCAAAAGTATCTGGTGTAATTCCCATATACCGAAATCCGCCTGTATCTGTTATAATACCAGTCATAAGACAAGTTCCTATTTCTTTCGTGATTTTAATGCCAAAATATTCTGCCATACCAACTAATATTTCACAGCAAGCAGGAGATACTGGATTGACATAGTTTAAATCTCCATACATATTGTTGCTTCCATGGTGGTCTATTACAATTGTCTTCTTAGCCTTTTCAAAATAATCGTTTCTTTCCATTCTTTTGAAAGTCGCACAATCTACCGAAATAGCCAAATCATATTTTTCTACTTCTGAATTTTCTTTTATTTCATCTGCTCCTGGTAAAAACTGAAACATTCTAGAATACTCTGGAATAATAACATCTGCTTTTTTCCCGAATTCTTCTATCATAAATTTCATTCCTAAACTACTTCCAACAGCATCACCATCTGGTGTTTCATGTGTTAAAATTACGATTTTCTCTGCTTCTTTTATTTCCTTTAAAATTTCATCTAATGTCATTCTTTTTTCCTTTCTTTGAGACAGTGGGGACAGGTCTCATTTTTATTATTATTCTTCTTTTTTTGGCATAATTTCTTTTAAGATACTATCAATTTTAGCACCATATTCCAACGAATCGTCTAATTCAAAAATTAGCTCTGGTGTATTTCTTAAATTTACTCTTCTTGCTAATTCACTTCTAATAAAGCCTGCAGATTTTTTTAGTCCTGCTAAGGTGTCTTTCATATTTTTTGAATTTAGAATGCTAACATAAATTTTAGCATATTTTAAATCATTGGTAACTTTCACTTTTGTTACACTAATTAATCCTGTTATATTTGGATTTTTTAATTCATAGCCAATAATCTGACTTAATTCTTTTTTGTATTCTTCTTCAATACGACCTAATCTCGCTTGATTTTCTGGCATCTTTTTTCCTCCTTTTTTACAGGGATTTGGGGACGTTCCTTAAAATCCCTGTTTTAGGTTTTTTAAGGGACGTCCCCAAAATCCCTCTTTTTTATCTTTTTATTTCTTCCATGATATATACTTCAATCATGTCTCCTTCTTTGATGTCATTATAGTTTTCAATTTGAATTCCACATTCAAATCCTTTTCCTACTTCTTTTACTTCGTCTTTAAATCTCTTTAAGGTTGCTAGTTTTCCATCGTGGATTACTACGTTTTCACGGATAACTCTTACACCTGCATTTCTTTCTACTTTTCCACTTAGAACATATGCTCCTGCAATAGTTCCCACATTTGATATTCTAAAGGTTTGTCTTACTTCTACATTTCCTATTACTTTTTCTTCAAATTCTGGGTCTAACATACCTTTCATAGCTGCTTCTACGTCTTCGATTGCTTGGTAAATGATAGAGTATTGTTTGATTTCTACTTCATCTTTTTCTGCCATTTCTTTTGCCATGTTGTCTGGCCTTACGTTGAAGGCAATGATGATTGCATTTGATACTTTAGCTAGGGTAACGTCTGATTGATTAACGGCTCCAGCTGCTGCATGGATTACTTTTACTCTTACTTCTTCATTAGCTAATTTTTCTAATGATTGTTTTACAGCTTCTACAGAACCTTGTACATCTGCTTTTACAATTAAGTTTAATACTTTTAGATTTCCTTCTTCCATTTGGCTAAATAAATTGTCTAATGTTACTTTTGTAGTTGCATTCATGGCTTTTTCTCTTTCTTGACGTTTTCTTTTTTCAATTAAGTGTTTTGCCATTTTTTCATTTTTAACTTCATAGAAGGTATCTCCTGCTGATGGTACTTCTGTTAATCCCATGATTTCTACTGGTGTAGATGGTCCTGCTGATTTTACATTTTTACCTTTATCGTCTTTCATTGCTCTTATTCTACCAATAGATGAACCTACCACAATGGTGTCTCCTACATCTAAGGTTCCTCTTTGAACAAGCATAGTTGCGATGGCACCCTTAGCTTTATCTAATCTTGCTTCGATAACAGTTCCTTTGGATTGTTTATTAGGGTTTGCTTTTAGTTCTAACACATCTGCTTCTAATAATACCATTTCTAATAATTGGTCAATGTTTTCGTTCTTCTTAGCAGAAATTGGTACAAAGATAGTGTCTCCTCCCCATTCTTCTGGTACTAATTCATAAGCCATTAATTCTTGTTTTACTTTGTCAATGTTAGCATCTGGTAAATCCATTTTATTAACTGCTACAATGATTGGTATTTCTGCTGATTTTGCATGATTGATGGCTTCTACTGTTTGTGGTTTTACACCATCATTTGCTGCTACTACCAAAATAGCAATATCTGTTATTTGAGCTCCTCTTGCTCTCATAGCGGTGAATGCTTCATGTCCTGGTGTGTCTAAGAATGTGATTTCTCTGTCATTTACTTTTACTTTATAAGCACCAATTGCTTGGGTAATTCCACCTGCTTCTCCTTCGATAACATTTGTTTTTCTCACAGCATCTAAAAGTGAAGTTTTTCCATGGTCTACGTGTCCCATAACAACAATAACTGGTGGTCTTGTTTCTAAATCTTCTTCTCTATCTTCTGAGTCATCAAACAAGATATCTTCTTCTGTTACTGTTTGTTTTTTGGTAGCATTAATTCCAAATTCTTGTGCAATTAGGTAAGCGGTATCAAAGTCAACTTCATTATTAATAGTTGCCATAATTCCATATCCTAAGAGTTTTTTGATTACTTCTGCTGTTGTTTTCTTCATTTCAGCAGCAAAGTCTTTTACTGTAATACTTTCTGGAATTTCTATGTCAGTTAATTGGAAGATTTTTTGTTTGGTTCTTTCTTCTTGATTTTTATTGTTTCTTTTCTTTCCTCTTCTACCACGTTCAGTTGTTAAATCATAATAATCTAACATTCCTCCATCTTGCTCATCAAACATATTAGATAAACGGTTTGCTTGTTTTAGTGTTTTTAATTTTCCTTCATCAAAATTGTTTTCTGAATTATTTCTTCTTGTTTTGTTTTTCTTGTTTTTATTTTCATCAAATTTGTTGTTTCTTTGCTTGTCTTGCCCTCTGTTGTATTCTCTTACACTTTCCTTTTCAACCGTTTCTACTGCCATAATATTTTTGATATTTTTCTCAATTCCTTTTTCATCCAATGGTCTTTTCCCAAATCTGTCACCATTATTTCTATTATTGTTAAATCGATTATTACCGTTGAAATTATTATTTCCTCTATTATCATTATGGTTTCTATTAAAATTATTATTCCTGTAATTGTTGTTATTTGAATTATTTTGATTTCTATTTCGATTGTTGTAATTGTTATTGTTATTATAGTTATTATTACGATTATTGTTGTAATTATTATTTCTATTGTTGTTTTCTCTATTAAAATTATTATACGTTTTTTCTCTGTTTGTTTGATGTGATTTTTGTTGAACAGGAGTTGGTGTAGAAATCTTTTCTGGTTCTGGTTTCTTTTCTGGTTCTTCTTTTATTATTTCTTTTACTTCTTCCTTCTCTACTTCTATTTTTTCTTCTTTCACTGGTTCAGCTTGTTTTGGTTCTTCTTTTTTCAAACCAAATAATTCACTTACTGTCATTGGCTTATTGGGTTTATTACGATAGACAATATTGTAATCTTTATTTTGTTTTCTTTCTACAAATCCAACATTATGTTTCTTTTCTTCTTTTTTTACAACTTCCTTTTTCTTTTCTGGCTCTTCTTCTGCTATAATAACTTCTCTTCTAATAATAACTGGTGCTTTTTCTTCTTTTTTCACGTCTTTTTCCTTCTTTTTTCCTTCCTTTTTTGACAATGCATTTTCAATTTGCTTTGCTTCTTCTTCACTTATGCCACTCATGTGACTTTTTGCTTCTATTTTCAGTTTACTCGCTACCTCTAATATTTCTTTACTGGTTAAGCCTACTTTTTTTGCTATTTCATGTATTTTAATCTTACCCAATAACTTCACCCCCGTTTTTTATTTTTTGTATCTCGTTTGCTATATTGACATCTTTGATGCCAATTATTGCTTTATTGGATTTTCCAATTGCTTTGCTTAGAATTTCGATTTCTCCCTCTATGATAAGTGGTATATTATAACTTTTGCTTAATTTTTCAAATTTTTCTTTGCTTCTGGTAGATGCATCAGTTGCTACGATAATCAAATTCACCTTTTTCTTTTTTATCTCTAGCTCGACACTATCAGCTCCAAAACAAATTTTTCTAGCTCTTGCTGATAATCCAATTAAACCTAATATTTTTTTATTGTTCAAGAATGACACCTCTTAAATTTTCATAAATTTCTTCTGATATTTTGATATCTAATACTTTTTCTAATCTTTTTGATTTGATTACTTTTTCTAAGCATTGTATATCATCACACAGATAAGCTCCTCTTCCTGGTTGTTTTCCTGTTCTATCTATGCTAATTTGATTTTCTTTGTTTTTTACAATTCGGATTAAGTCTTTTTTATCTTTTTTGCTATTACATCCCATACAGGTTCTTTGTGGCATGTTTTTCATGGTTTTGACCTCCTTTTATTGTATGTGCTATCATGTGTTTTATTCTGCTATTTCTTCTGTTTCCACTTCTTCGTTTTGTGCATTCATTAGCATTTCTCTAAATTGTGTTTCTGATTTGATGTCGATTTTCCAATTGGTTAATCTTGCTGCTAATCTTGCATTTTGACCTGATTTTCCAATTGCTAATGATAATTGGTCATCAGGCACAATAACTTGTGCAAATTTTTCTTCTTCTTTGATATCAACTGCTAAAATTTTTGCTGGTAATAAGCTAGCTGCAATATAGATAGATGGGTCTTCGTTCCATTCAATAACATCAATTTTTTCTCCATTTAATTCATTGATTACGTTTTGAATTCTAACTCCTTTTTGTCCCACACAAGAACCTACTGGATCAATGTTTGGGTCTGGTGAGTAAACAGCTACTTTACTTCTATATCCAGGGTCTCTTGAAACACTCTTAATTTCAATTACACCTTCATAGATTTCTGGTATTTCAAACTCTAATAATTTTCTGACAAAGTCTGGATGACTTCTAGATACAATTACTTGTGGTGCACCTTTTGCTCCTTTTTCTACATCTAATACATATCCCTTTATTTTATCATTCACATGATAATGTTCAGTTGGTATTTGTTCCTTAGAAGGCATTACACCTTCTAATTTTCCTAAATCCATAACCACAATATTATGGTCTGCTTTTTGTACCAATCCGGAAACAATTTCTCCTTTTCTATCATTAAATTCTGTATAAATGATTTCTCTTTCTGCTTCTCTTAATTTTTGAATGATAACTTGTTTAGCTGTTTGTGCTGCAATTCTACCAAAATCTCTTGGCACAATTTCTATTTCAACCGTATCTCCTTCTTGAAAATCAGGATTAATTTTTTGAGCTTCTTTTATATTGATTTGTGTTTCTTTATCCATCGCTCTTTTTACTACTTCTTTTAAAGAATATATATGTGTTGCTCCTGTTTGTGGGTCCATTTGTACTTTTACATTTTCTAGTGAATCAAAATTTCTTTTGTAGGCTGTTACTAATGCTGTTTCGATTGACTCCATTACATATTGTTTTTTAATCCCTTTTTCTTTTTCTAATTCCTCCAATGCTAAAATTAATTCTTTGTTATCAATTGCTTGCTCTTTCATTTTTCTAATTCCTCCCTTTTTTACCAATGATATATTGTTTTTATTTGTGCTATATTTTTACGTTCTATTTCTATTTTATCTGTTTCTATTTCGATTGTTATTTTTTCTTGGTTGAATTCTTCTAAAATTCCTTGATATTCTTTTTTACCATTTTCATCTTTTTTAAATAATTTTATATGAACTTCTTTTCCTATATTTTGTTCTAAATGTCTCTCTTTTTTTAATACTCTTTCAATGCCTGGCGAAGACACCTCTAAAAAATATTGTTCTTTTATATAATCTGCTTCATCTAGTAGTTCATTGATTTCATTGCTTACCTTTTCACAATCTTCTAAATCAATGCCTTCTGTTTTATCAATAAATACCCTTAAAAAATAATTTTTTCCTTCTTTTGCGTATTCCACGTCATATAAATCGTATCCAATTTTCTCGATACTTGGTTTTATTAGAGTTTCCACTCTTTCTTCTATACTTGCCAAAGTTTACCTCCTTCTTTTTGCAGGGATTTGGGGACGTTCCTTAAAATCCCTTTCCAAAAGTTAAGAGTGGGATTTGTTCCCACTCTTGCTGTGTTTTATGTTTCTTGCTTTATTATACCCAATTTTTGGTAGAAATGCAAGCTTTTTTCTAATCTTTTTAAACTTTTTCTAAAATTTCTACTGCTTCAGTTTCTTCTACATCACCAATTTTGATATTTCTTACGTGGTCAATTTTCTCCCATGTTGTTTCTCTTTTAAATAGACATTTGAAGTTGATTAGTAACCAAGATCCCATAAATAGTGGATAACATGCTAATCCTTTTAGCATTGGCTTGATTGGTCTTCTGTCTAACAACATTACGATTAATGCTGTTCCAATTGGTAATAAAAATGTTGGTACTAGATATCTTAGTATGTTGATGATTAGTTCTAGTTCTGTCATTCCATTTCCTGCATACATTAAGAAGTTTGTTCCTAATAATACTAATGTGATAATAAACATTGGAATACTTCCTACTATATATAAGAAACCATCAAAGTTCATCATTGTTTTCTTTTCTTGTGCTGCTACTGCTAGTTGTTTTGTATATTCTTTAATACATTGCATATGTCCTACTGTCCATCTGCTTCTTTGTGACCAGCTTTGTTTAAAACCTACTGGTTGTTCATCATACACAATAGCATCTGTTGCCCATCCTAGTCTTTTTCCTTTTATAATTCTCTTTAATGAAAATTCAATATCCTCTGTTAAAGTAACGGTTTTTAATCCGCCTTCTGGTTTGATAACGTCAAATCTTACCATAAATCCTGTTCCATTTAGTAATGGTGATAATCCTAAATTGTATCTTGCTAAATGATAAAATCTATGCATCGTCCAATAGAATATTGCATAACCTGCTGTTATCCAACTGTCTGTTGGATTTTTGATGTCTCTATATCCTTGTACGACATCTTCTCCTTGGCATAATTTTTTGTTCATGTTTTTGATGAAGTCTGGGTCTACAATGTTATCAGCATCAAATACGAAAAATGCGTCATATGGTGCATTTTCTTCTATTTTTTGTCCTAAAAACCAGTCTAATGCATATCCTTTTGTTTTTTGTGTGTTGTTAAATCTTTCATATACAATAGCTCCTGCTTCTTTTGCTACTTTTGCTGTGTTGTCTGTACAGTTATCTGCTATGACATAAATATCATATAAATCTTTATTATAGTTTTGCTTCTTTAAACTTTCTACTAGGTTTCCTACTACTGCTTCTTCATTATGTGCTGGTATGATTGCCATAAATCTATGGTCTTTGTTTACTTTTAGTGGTTTGTCTTTGATTTTTACTAATGAACATAGACTTACCATGATTTGGTATAACCAAAATATTGTGATTGTCCATACAAGTGCTTCTCTTAGTATGTATAAATAATCCATTTTTTTAACCTCTCTTTTTCTAATATTATTTGTATATAATATTATGCTACAATTTCTATTATACTATTATTGTTAAATTTTTGCAATATTTTTTCTAAAATAATTGAATTTTCTTGATTTTTATGTAAATTTATATTATAATAATTAGCAATTAAAGGCTCCTATTTTGCACGTGGGATAATTCCTTTAAAATATTGTTTCGGAGGTATCAGCTCTATGATGAAAAAAAATGACATCGAAATTAGAAGTGCAATCATTCAAAAGTTCAGATTACGGCGTTCTGACTCTGTCTATGGCATTCTGCCTGAAATTACAGTTTGCTTAGATTGGTCTGGTTTAGGTGGTAAGTATGCTAAAACACTCGAATTATTCGGTGTACATACTTGTAGCATCAAATTCTTAGTAGATTTTTTAAGAATGTTTGATGCTTACTATCCTCATGAACTTGCTGGTCATCCTGTTAATGTTGTTTTCTTAGATGGAAAACCCATCGGGATTTGTCCTTTGGACACCGATTGGCAAGAATGGATGATATGTACCGAAAAAGGCTACCAGAAAGTAGCTCATTGTATCCTATTCAGAGTATTGTTGGAATCATAGCGTTCTCTAAACACATACGAGTACAAAGTTTTTAAGCTTTGTACTCGTTTTTATATGGTAACCAAGGAATTTATGAAAAATGGATACAAGAATGCCTTTGCAAAAAACTGTTGCGGATTAAAATGGCAACAAGTATCAATTTCACCATTCCTGCATATTTTATAGAATAAAAGCTTAGGAGGTCTTTGTTATGTCAAATTATAAACTTGCTATTGTTGGAGCCAGTGGTCTAGTTGGAAGAACTGTTTTAAAAGTATTAGAAGAAAGAAATTTGCCTCATATCAACTATACCTTATTTTCCTCTTCTCAATCTGCTGGTTCTAAAATCCGTTTTTTTAATCAAGATTATATTCTATGTCAATTAAATGAAAATTCATTTGATAACCATTTTGACTATGCCATTTTTTGCGCTGGACGGTGATGTTTCTCAAAAATATGCACCAATTGCTGTTTCTAAAGGCTGTGTTGTAATTGATAATAGTAGCATCTTTCGTATGCATCCTGAAGTTCCCCTTGTAGTTCCTGAGGTCAATCCAGAAGATATCTTGGCTCATAATGGAATTATTGCTAATCCTAATTGTTCTACCATTCAAGCTATGCTCCCTTTAAAAGTTATAGATAACAAATATCACATTAAAAGAGTAATATATTCTACTTATCAGGCAGTTTCAGGTGCTGGTCGATTAGGAATTGAAGATTTAGAAACAAAAGCAGATGGAAATAATTTAAAGAAATTTCCTTGTTCTATTTATAATAATTGCATTCCTCATATTGATGTTTTTATGGAACATGGTTATACCAAAGAAGAATATAAAATGATAGAAGAAACCAGAAAAATATTACATCGCCCTGATTTACCGATAACTGCAACTGCTGTTCGTGTTCCTGTTGTTAATTGTCACAGTGAATCGATTAATATTGAACTAGAAAAAGATTTTGATATTTATGATATTCGTTTGTTATTAGAAAACTCTCTTGGAATAATCGTAGTAGATAATCCAGAGAAGAATTTTTATCCTTTAGCTAGCAAGGCAAATGGGAATGATGAAGTTTTTGTACGGTAGAATTCGACGTGATTTTAGTATTCCAAACGGATTAAATCTATGGGTTGTTGCTGATAATTTACGTAAAGGCGCTGCTTCTAATGCGATTCAAATTTTAGAAAAGCTTTTATAAGCAAACCTCCATGTAAAAATGAATTTACATGGAGGTTTTTTATTTAAGAAGCTTTTTTATTTCTCAATTCATTGGCATATCGTAAGCTTATTTCATTAATTTCTCCTGCTGAAATTCTTGCAATCTCTTCAATCACTTCATTTTCTTGTAACAATCTAATTTGTGTTCTTGTTCTATCTTGTTTAATTTCTTTATGAATAAAATAATTATAATCTGCCATAGCTGCTATATTAGGTAAATGTGAAATACACATAACTTGATGGCTATTAGCTATTCTTTTTAGTTTTTTAGCTACTGAATTTGCTGCTTTTCCACTAATTCCTGTATCAATCTCATCAAAAATAAGTATTGGCATTTTATCGCTATCAGCTAATACTTTTTTGATAGCAAGCATAGTTCTAGACATCTCTCCACCAGATGCTATTTTAGATAATTCTTTTTCTTCTTCTCCTTGATTAGTTACAATATAAAAAATAACATTGTCTTTTCCTGTTTTTAGATATTCATTTTCCAAGTATGTTACTTTTACACTAATTTTTGCATTTTTCATTTCTAGCTCTTCTAATTCTTGATTAATTTTTTGGCTTAATTCTTCTGCTTTTCTATTTCTTATTTCATGCATTTCATTGGCTAATCGTTTCATTTGCTCTTCGATTTCTTTTTGTCTTTTTCTTAATTTAGTATTGTAGTCCTCTAAATTTTCTATATGTTCTATTTCTTTTTTTATTTGTTCTTTATAACTTAAAACTTCTGCTATTGTATTTCCATATTTTCTTTTTAGAGAATAAATTAAGTCTAGTCTTTCTTCAATCATTTCTCTTTCTTCTTGATCTAATTCCATGTCACTTCTGTAAGTACTTATATCTCTTGCTAATTCTTGTAATTCATAATACACACTTTTCAGACTACTAGATGCCTTTTCGTATTTACTATCAATCTGCTCAATTTTCTCTAAAGCACGTATTGCCATACTAATATTATCAATTCCATCTTCTGAAATTAATGTATCCGCTTCTTGTAAATTTTGTGTTATTTTTTCTGCATTTACTATTATTTTTCTTTTTTCTTCTAGTTCTTCTTCCTCGTTTGCTTTTAAATTTGCTTCTTCTATTTCTTTCCTTTGATATTGTAATAAATCTAATTTCCTTTGTCTTTCTTTTTCGTCTCCAAAGTTATCTCTTAATTCTTGTTTAATTTCGCAATATTGCTGATAAAGTTCCTCATATTTTTTCTTTTGTTCTACTATCTCTTCTGCTATAAAACCATCTAAATAAGTTAAATGCATTCTATTTTCCAATAGGTTTTGATTATCATTTTGTCCATGAATTTCAATAAATTGTGCCATAAATTCTTTTAGTTCGTTTACGGTTACCATTCTTCCATTTATTTTGCACATATTTTTGCCATTTAGGTTTATTTCTCTTGAAACAATAATATTTCCATCTATCGCATTTTGATTTTCTGGTTCATACATACATAATTCTACAAAGGATTGATTTTCTCCTTTTCGCATCATTTCTTTGGAAAATCTTCCTCCTGATATGATTTGTAAAGAATCAATAATTAATGTTTTCCCCGCTCCTGTTTCTCCTGTTAATACGTTTAATCCTTGATTAAAATCGATGGTGATATCTTCTATAATTCCTATGTTTTTTATATGTAATGTTGTTATCATTTTATTACCTCCTAAAATTTTTCCACTAAAAAAATGTTCGCCTTTATTGTATCTTCAATTTTTAAAATTGTCAATACTTTTTACGAACATTTTTTCTTTTTACACAAATTCTTCCCAAACTAAATTAGCAAAATCAATTCCTTTCCTAGTTAAACGAATCCAATCTCCATCCACCTCTAGTAAGCCATCTTCTACCAAATTTTCTATCTCTTCACGAAACAAGAAAATTGGATTATCTACATATTTAGCTTTGAATTTTTGAATACTAACACCATCCATTTTTCTTAAGCCTAATAACATATACTCCTTTTTCTTATCTTCCAATGTCTGTCTTTCTTCTATTGTTTTATTCAAACAAGACCATTGTCCTTCTGCTGGAAATTCTGAATTCGAGTAACGTACTCCATTTAAATAAGAATGTGCAGTTGCCCCTAATCCAATGTATTCTTTTTGTTCCCAACAATTCACATTATGTTTCGATTCCTTTCCAGGCTTAGCAAAATTAGATATTTCATAATGCTTATATCCCTCTAATTCTAACTTGTTTTTTACATACCAATACATTTGTCTTTCGTTTTCTTCTTCTGGCAATTGTAGCTCTCCTTTATTAATTTGTTGTTCTATTTTAGTCCCTTGTTCTACAATTAAAGAATAAACACTTATATGATTTGGCTGTAACTTTTCTATTTCTTCTAAACTCTGCTTAATGTCTTGAATCGTTTGATTGGGCAAACCTATCATTAAATCTACATTAATATTTTTAAATCCTGTTTCTTTCACAAGCTGATAAGCTTCTAAAAACTCTTGATATGTATGAATTCTTCCTATTTGTTTTAATAGTTTATTGTTTGTCGTTTGCAAACCTATACTAATTCGATTAATGCCTATTTTTTGATAAGTTTGTAGTTTTTGCTCGGTAATGGTTCCTGGATTGATTTCTATTGTAATCTCTATATCTTCCCATTTTGTTTGATTTTTTGCTAATCTTTTTTGCAATTCTTGTAGCAATTTCTGGATGTATTTTTCGTTGATAAAAGAAGGGGTTCCCCCTCCTATATATATCGTTGTTATATGATAGTTGCTTAAATCATATTGTCCCATTTCGCCAATTACTTCTTGTATATATTCCTCAATTTGTTCTCCTCTATTTGTATAAGAAGTAAAATCGCAATAATAACACTTACTTTTACAAAATGGTATATGAATATAAATTCCTAATTCTTTATTCTCCATTGGCAATCTCCATTATCTTCTTTAATCTATAATTTACGCCAGACTTTCCCACTGGTTCTTTTAATTTTTTTCCCAATTCCACTAATGACATATTAGGATTTTCTAATCGTAATGTAGCAATTTCTTTTAAATTTTCCTCTAACTTTTGAAATTTACCTGTTTCTTGTAGCTTCTTTATGGCTCCTATTTGCTCTATGGATGCATTAATTGTTTTATTTAAGTTAGCAGTTTCACAGTTCACTAGTCGATTGACTTTTCCTCTCATTTCTTTTTGAATTCGAATATCTTCAAATCGCATAACCGCTTTATTGGCTCCTATTAATGCTAAAAATCTGGATATAGCTTCCCCTTCTTTTAGGTAAATGGAAGTTTGAAATGTTTTGGCTGGCATTCCTAATTGTTGTAATATCTGTAAGATTGTTTTCAAATTATTTTCATTTCCTAAATCAACTTCTAGGTGATATTCTTTTTCTGGATTATTAATCGAACCTGCCCCCATAAAAGCGCCTCTTACTATGGCTCTTAAGTTTTCTTCTTTTTGCTTTTCTCCTAATTTTAAATAGATTTGACCTTCTTGTATTTGAAGCATAGAAATACATTCGATTTCTTTTTTCTTTATGGTAATAAAAAATATCTTTCCAGAAACATCTATTTTGTGATTGATGTTTAAATTTGCTAGCAATTTTGAAAATCGGTTGATATTATAATCACTTTCTGTTGAAAATCTAATTTCTTTGTTGTCTATTACATGGGTATTATCAGCTATTAAATAGCCTATCAATTCATTTTTTACCATTTCTTTATTCGATAAATTGCTGTTTTTGTTTAATTCTTGTTTGATATCAGAAGAAAAAGACATGATTGTTCTCCTTTCTTTTACTAATCTCCTAATTTGGTTATTACAATTCTATCATTTCCATATAAATCTTGTTTACTATAGGTGTCTATATATTTTTCTTCTTGCTCGATTAGTTCTATTACATCTATTTTTTGATCATAGCCAATTTCTAGACATAAATATCCTTTATATTTTAAGAATTCATAAGATTGATGTACAATTTTTCGATAAAAGTCTAAGCCATCCCATCCACCATCTAAAGCTATAAGTGGCTCTTGTTTTACTTCCTTATCTAAACTTTTGATAACTTCTCTTTTAATATAAGGTGGGTTAGATACGATGATATCATATTTTTCTTTGGGTAAATTTTGAAATAAGTTAGAAGAAAGAAAAGCAATTTGATTTTCTACTTTATTCTTTTTTGCATTTTTTTCTGCTACTTTTAAGGCTTTTTCACTAATATCAACTGCTGTAATTTGGCTATTGTTTATGTATTTTGCTAATGAGATAGCAATTGCTCCACTTCCTGTGCATAAATCTAAAATCTTTTTGGCATTTATTTTTTTGGCAATTTTTATGACCTCTTCTACCAAAACTTCTGTATCTGGTCTTGGTATTAGCACATCTTTATTGACATAGAAATTCATTTTCATAAATTCTTGTTGGTGTGTAATATGTTGTAAAGGTTCTCCGTTTCCTAATCTTTCTATGTTTTTAAAATAATCTTCTTCTTGTTCTTGTGTTAGCTGTTTTTCGTCATATACTAAAATATATTGTCTATCTTTTTCTAATAGGGATTGCATTAATAGTCTTGCTTTTAATTTTGGACTGTCTATTTTTTGCATTTTTAATTGTATACTACCTTTATTGATTGCTTCTCTTATTTTCATATTCACACCTTCTTTCTAGTAATACTATATCATTTCCTTTGTTCTATGTAAAGAATAACCCGAGATATTTTTATATCTCGGGTTGTTTTGGCAGACAATTACTTTCTTTTTATTCTTTCATCTAACAGATATGCTGATACTACGAAAAATGCAAAGTTTATAGCACATGCAATTACAAACTTTTTATAATTTTCTCCTAAGGAATATTTTTCCATTTGCATGATTATTCCTGCTATAACTGTTCCTATAAAAGATACCGTTATCATTATTCTTATCATCAGCCAGTTTAATGTTGGATAATATAGTAAACCTGCTATTACCCATACTACCATAGCCATTGCCATAATAAGAATAAGTCCATTTTCGATTTGTTGTACTGTCATTTTCACTCCTCCTTCATAAATCTCTTATTCAGGAGCTGTGTAAGCCTCCAGCTACAATTTGATTAATTTTCTTTGTTACATTGTCTTTGCAAAGCTGTCATAGCCATTGTAAGAGCAATAAAATGCACTACCAGAAATACAACATGCCACATAAAATCACTTGCTTCAGGCGTTTCTATGCCGATTAGCCACATGGTAGTTATAATGCCCAAAAGAGCCATTATAATTACCGTTACTGTTAGCTTCATTTTTTTTAGCTGATCAAGCATTAGTATCCCTGACCATGCTATCGCTACTGTAACCGATACAAAACTTAAAAGTTGTCCTAAATCAATCTGAATTGTTGCCATATTTGTTCCTCCTTAAATAAATTATTATTTTTAGGATCTATATAAGCATCCTTGCTTCTTTTTTATTGTATCACATTTACATAATTTTAGCAACTTTCTCTTTTTTTGGATTGATACATCTCTGGTAATAAATCTTTTAATTTTACAATTCTATCTTCTGCTACCATTACATCTGCTTCTAAATTTTTTTCGTTTACCATTCTAATGTTTTCTCTACAAGTACCACATGGAGGATATATTGTCCCTTTGTAGGAATACGCTACTATTTTACTAACTTCTGTTTCGTTATTTTTTAACATTTCTGCTATGGCTGCATATTCTGCACATTTTCCTAAGTTGCATTTTAGTTCTGTAGAAATTCCTGTATAAATATTCCCGTTTTTGGTCATTAAAGCACATCCAACATGCCCACATTTCGCATATTTTGTTAGGTCTCTTTTGACTGCTATTTCTTTTGCTTTTTCTAATAATATTTCAAAATCTTTATCCATTTTCATTACTCCTTTTTTATTTCGGTTCTATCATTATACCATATATTTTCTTATTTTACAACAATAATTTTCCTGAGATATAAAAAAACTGTATAAGTGTCAATGATGTGAAACAAAAATATATAAAAATTAATATATATAA